>CALDLZ010000142.1 GCA_937915335.1 uncultured Faecalibacterium sp. | reverse complement strand
CGGCAGGTCGGTTTGGCTGCGGCCCGAGTGGGTGAACAAAATCTGGCCCAAGTGCCCCACCACCAGCGTCAGGGGCAGAATTTGCGGGGCCGATTTATCGTAATGATACCCGGCGTTCTTTGCGGCCTTGAAAATTTTCTGGGCCTCAAAGCTCCAGCTGAGCAAGCCCCGGGTCTGCTCCACGCCCAGATAGCCGTACAAAACGCCCGGCGCGTCGCAGATGACGGGGAAGGGAAACTCCGAGCCCCGGGTGGCGGCGGCCACGCTCTGGGCCGAGGAGCGCACGACGCAGGCCAGCCGCACCCCTTTCAGCGCGGGCAGAGTGCGCAGGTAGCGGGTGATGTACTCCCGGGTGACAGGATGGTCGAACCCGGGCAGGAAAATCATGCACAACGGGCGCACGCCCTCACACAAGGCGTAGAAATCGTTGCCCGGCACCGTAGGGGTGTCGTAGGTGAAGCGGGGGATGCTTGTCCCCACCAGATGTTCGCTTTTCATGCCGCAATGCACGTCCTTTCTCACCAATAAAAAAATCCACACACCAGCCCCTCGCAGGGCCAGCGGTGGATGCAATGCTATAAAAAGATCCCGCCCGGTCGTCTGCGGTCAATCAAACCTACCCTTACGGACAGGTGGGTGCCCTGTCTCCGGCTTCACGCTTCCTCATCGAGCCTCCATGGTCGACCCATGGCGGGGAGGTCTGCAATCCGCCGGAGAACTCCGGGCTCCCGTTGAATGATTAGTAGGATCATATAAACCGCAACAAATCGTGCCGGGCAGGAAATCTTGCCTGGAAATTTGTCTGGAAAGGGAATTACTCGATCTCGAACTGATCGCTCAGCCGCTTCTCGAACAGCTTGCCGACCTCCAGCAGGATCTCGTCATCCTCCACAACATCCAGATACTCACCCTCGCTGTCCTCGCCCACGCTCAGGATGACCAGCTGGGCGTCATCGTTGACGTCCTCCTCGTCCTCAGCGTACTCGACAACTGCAAGGTAATGCACGCCCTTATGGTCCAGTGCATCGATCACTTCAAACGTGACCTCGTTGCCGTCCTCGTCCTCAAGGGTCATCAGATCGGGCTGATATTCCTCTTCGGCGTTCGGGTTCTTGATCTCTTCTGCCATAAGACACGTTCTCCTGTCTATCCAAACCCCATAAAGGGATGGTACTCCAATAAAATCTGAACACACAGCCCGGGTTCCGCCGCGTTCCCGCCGTCCCTTGCTGTGCTTATAGTGTAGCGTTTTTTTGCCTGCTCGTCAAGATGTTTTTCGCACAGAAAATGCACGACAAATTTTCACGCATTTCCCTCTCGCTTCCCGGGCAAAAATATGCTATACTGAACTCTGTGTATCTCCCGCGTGCGGGGGAACTGTTATCAGGATATGAACGGAGGGATCTGTTTATGAATAAAACCCGTGTCCGGCTGGCGGCGCTGCTGCTGGCCGTAAGTTTTGCACTGGCCGGGTGCAGCCTTGTGAAAAACAGCGGCGGCACTTCGGCCAAGACCATTTCCCGCCCGGCGGTGGAATCCAGCGAACTGCAGTTTACCCACCCGGCGGCGGGGGACACCGTGGCCGTGTTCGACACCACGGCGGGCGTGTTCAAGGCCGTGCTCTTCCCCGAACAGGCCCCGCAGGCCTACGATAACTTTGTAGGTCTGGTGCAGGCGGGCTACTACAATGGCCTGGCTGTGACCCGTGTGGAGCAGGATTTCGTGGTGGAGGCCGGTCAGGGTGCTGACGGCAAGGGCACCACCATCTGGAACGGCAACCGCTACCCGGCGGAGGTCACCGACAAACTCCACCACTACTCCGGGGCCCTCTGCATGGCGGCGGATTCCTCCGGCCAGTGCGCCAGCGTCTTTTATATCATGTCCACCCTGCCCGGCAGTGATTCCGTCACCCAGGAGCTTACCGACCAGATGAACGAGGAGGGCTACCGCGCCGAGGTCGTCTCTGCCTATCAGACCGCCGGCGGCGCTCCCTACCTCGATTACACCGATACCGTGCTGGGTCAGGTGTACGAGGGCATGGACGTGGTGGACACCATCGCCCAGGCCGCCGTGGATGAAAACCAGCAGCCCACCGAGACGATCACCATCAACAGCGTCAGCATTGAGACGTATCAGGCACAGTGAAAATAAACAAACCAAAACCGGCTTTCCCGTGGCAGCAGGAAAGCCGGTTTTGTGTTGTAAAGGAGAAAATGGGAGATTTATCGGTCAGTGGGAAAGGCCGCTGACCCCACTGGCAATGACACCGCCATCCATGACAATGTCCGTGCCGGTGAGATAACCGAGCCGTTCGTCCAGCAGCAGGGCGTACAGCGCGGCAATCTCTTCGGGTCTGCCGTTCCGCTTGAGGGCGGAATGGGTGGTAAAGGTCTGGGCTTCGGCGCTTTCCAGCTGACCCATGGGGGTGTCAAAGTTGCCGGGGGTCACACTGAGACAGCGCACTCCCTTTGCACCAAAGCGGGCGGCATCGGTTTTGGCGAACCAGATGACAAAATGCTTGCTGATGGAATAGGCCACGCCGGTGCGGGCGTTCTTGGGCATCAGATTGATGCGGGCCATCATCTTTTTTAGGAATTTGTCCCGGTCAGTGCGGGCAAGGGGATAGGCTCGCTTTGGCATGATGAAGGAGGGGGCCAGATAGGCACTCATGCTGGAGGTGTCGATGACGCAGCCGCCCGGGGACATGACAGGATAAAAAGCGTCGTTGATGTTGACCGTGCCCAGCGCGTTGGCGCGCAGGATGGCTTCCGGGCTGCCCATGTGGGGGCTCATGCCCGCAATGTGGAGCAGGGCTTTTACTTGCCCGCATTCCACGGCGTGCCGTGCCAGCTGTTCGCAACTGGCGCGGTCAGAGAGGTCGCAGGCAAAGGCTTCGGCTTCGTGTCCGGCTTCGGTCAGCTCGGCCACGGCGCTTTCCAGCTTTGCGGCAGTGCAGCCTACCAAGATCACATGGTATCCGGCTTCACAGACAAGCTTGGCCGTGGCGCGGCCCATGCCGCTGCCACCGCCGGTAATCACACAGACAGGCTTCATGGTGCACCTCCTCAGTGGATCTTGCCTGTGGCCTTGAGCCAGGCGGCGGTATCGTGGAGCGTCTCGGCGTAGGGACGGGGCGCAAAGCCCAGCTCGTTCTTGGCCTTGGAGCAGTCGTAGGCATTGTTGCGCTCGAGGTTATAGACCGCAAATTCAGTCAGCACGGGCTTTGTGCCCTTTTTGGCGGCCGACTTTTCCATCTGCTTTGCGGCCAGGTGAGCAAAGGAGAGGGGCAGATAGAACTTGCAGCCCTTGCAGCCGGTATCGGCTTTCAGGATGCCGCACATTTCCTTCAGGGTGATGACCTCGTTGCTCAGAATGTAGCACTCGCCCTTGCGGCCCTTGTCGGCGGCAGCGATGGTGCCCGCAGCCAGATCCCGCACATCCACCATGTTGAAGCTGCCCGCCATGCCGATGGGCATTTCACCGTTCAGGATCTGGGTCAGGGTGCGGGTGGTCTGGCCGATGGCCGGGTCGTTGGGGCCGATGATGCCGCTGGGATGGACGACGCAGGCATTCAGGCCCTCGTGAGCGGCATCCAGCACCTTCTGGGTGGCAATGGCCTTGCTGCGGCTGTACCAGCCCACGACTTTTGCATCCTCGTAGGGGACGAACTGGCTGACCTCCCGGATGGGCTGCCCGGCAGGCAGTTCGGGGATGGCGCCGGTGGAGGAAACGTACACGAACTTTCTGCACTCCGGGTGGTTCTTGGCGGCGGTCAGCATGTTCTCGGTGCCGCCCACGTTGGCGGCGATCAGCTTTTCGCTGTAACCCGGGTCAATGGTGACCATGCTGGCGCAGTGGATGCAGACGCTCTGGGCGGGGACATGGAAGAAGGCTTCGCAGTCCTCGGCGCTGCACAGATCGCCCTCGAAAACCTCGACCCCGGCGGGCAGATACTTGCGGGCGGGGTCGCCCTTGAGGACAAAGGCCCGGACGCGCTCGCCCCGCTCGACCAGCTGAGTGCAGATGTTGATGCCTAGGAATCCGGCAGCGCCGGTCAGCAGATAAGTGATGTTGGTGTTCATATTCGTTTCCTCCCGATTTTCTCTCTTTTTCACAAAGCATGTGATGCGTCTTACAGCAGTGCGGCCAGCCCTAGGCCGGGGGTATTGAAGCCCTCGGAGACAGCCAGGTAGGCATCCAAGGTGTCCTCATCGATGCGAACGGGAGAAGAGGAGCTCCGGTTCTGGAAGCTGTCCAGCATGGCGGCGAGTGCCAGGCCGATGCCGTAGTTTACACCGCCCTCGGTCATGGTGTAGTAGGTGTCCAGAGCGGTCTCGTTCAGGGTGGAAGTGGTCATGTTCTTGCGGTTCATCATGGGAATTATCCTCCGTTTTATGTCTGAATGTTTATTGTTTGTTTTTCTTGTGGAGCTCCGTGCTCCCTTGCGATGGCTAAAGGATACAGGACCAAGGTAAACGCAAGGTTAATATTTCTGTTTATCTTTTGTTTATCTTTGGGTGTATAATAAGCATAGAAAAATCAATACCTTTGAAGTGAGGAGAACGCCATGCTGAAAATTCTGGTTGCGGAAGATGACGCAAGCACCAACAAGCTGCTCTGTGCCATCTTAAAGATCAATGGCTATGAAGCAATCCCGGCCTTTAACGGCGAGGCAGCGCTGGACATCATCGACCACCAGCACATTGACCTGCTGCTGTGTGACGTGATGATGCCCAAGATGGATGGCTTTGCGCTGACACAGGCCATCCGGGACGGCGGCAGCATGATGCCTATCCTGATGCTGACGGCCAAGGCCCTGCCCGAGGACAAGCACACCGGCTTTCTGGTGGGCACGGATGACTACATGACCAAACCGCCGGATAAGACCGAGCTGCTGCTCCGCATCAAGGCCCTGCTTCGCCGGGCCCGCATCGTGGACGAACATAAGATCACGGTGGGTGATGTGGTGGTGGATATGGACAGCCACACTGTCCGGCGGGGAATGGAGGTGCAGACCCTGCCGCCCAAGGAATTCGAGCTGCTGTACAAGCTGCTGGCCTACCCGGAGCGCACCTTTACCCGGATGGAGCTGCTGGACGAGATCTGGGGCATCGACAGCGAGAGCGATGACAAGACCGTGAATGTTCACATCAACCGTCTGCGCAACCGCTTCTACGATTGGCCGGAGTTTGAAATCCAGACCGTGCGCGGCCTGGGTTACCGTGCCGTAAAGAAAGTGTGAGGATGATGAAAAAAATCGCGGAACGGATGCGTGACTGCATCGAGACGTTGAGCCTGTCGGCTCTGCTGGTCATCAACCTGTCCTTGATCGTACTGATGATGCTGGGGCTCTGTACGGTGATGGTCGTTACGGGGGCGGACGGCGGCTTTATTTATCACGATGGCCGTGTGGGCATCTGGGGGGCGCTCTGCTTTATCTACGCCGTGTGCAGCCTGATCGCCGTGAGCATGGTGGTGATGATGCGGATCACCTTTATCCATCCGATCCAGCGGGTGATCGATGCCATGAGGGAACTGGCGAACGGGAACTTTTCCGTACGGGTAAACCATGCGGAACACGGCTACACACCCCGGGAGATGCTGGAATTTGAGCAGAGCTTCAACAAGGCTGCACAGGAGCTGGGCGGCACTGAGATTTTACGGAAAGACTTTATCAACAACTTTTCTCACGAGTTCAAAACCCCTATCGTCAGCATCAGCGGCTTTGCCGACCTGCTGCTGGAGGAGCAGCTGCCGCCCGAGGATCAGAAGGAGTATCTGACCATCATCCGGGACGAGAGCAGGCGGCTGGCTGATCTGGCAACCAATATCCTGACCCTGAACCGGGTGGAGAGCCAGACCATCCTGACGGATAAAACATCCTTCCCGCTGGATGAGCAGCTGCGCCAGAGCGTGCTGGTGACCCAGCAGAAGTGGCGGCAGAAAAATCTGGAGTTTGCTGCCGATTTTACCCCGGCGGAGTACACCGGCAGCGAGGGCCTGATGAAGGAAGTCTGGCTCAACCTGCTGGACAACGCCGCCAAATTCAGCCCTGAGGGCGGTACCGTGGCCATGACCCTGCGCAAAGAAAAAAGCGCCCTGATGATCTCGGTGACCGATCAGGGCGAGGGGATGGGTGCCGAAACGCAGGCGCATATCTTTGAGCAGTTCTATCAGGGCGATACCAGCCACACCACCCAGGGCAATGGTCTGGGCCTTGCCATGGTGAAAAAGGTGCTGGAGCTCCACGGCGGCAGCATTCAGGTGGACAGCGCCCCCGGGCAGGGCAGCTGCTTTACCGTGACATTACCCATATGAACGAAAAAAGAGACGCGGAAAAGCGTCTCTTTTTTCGTTTCTTGCTTAAATCTCGCCGGGGTGCTCTTTGCGCCAGGCAAGGTAATCCTCCAGAATGACCGTTGCGCTGACGGAATCCAGAATGGCCTTGCGGTGGGCCCCAAAGGTGCCCACCTCGTCCAGGATATCAGAGGCCTCGCAGGTGGACTGCCGCTCGTCCCACATCCGCACGGGCAGGCCGCTCCAGATCTGCAGGGTCTTGCCAAGCTTGCGGCTCTTCTCGGCGCGCTCGCCCTCGGTGCCGTCCATGTTCAGGGGCAGGCCCACCACGATAAGCTCGGCCCTCTGTTCCTCGGCAATGCGGCAGACTTCGGCGGCTACCTTGGGCCGGGCCTTCAACGTGATCTGCGGCGTGATGGGCGTGGTCAGAAACTCGGTGGGGTCGCAGACCGCAAGACCCGTGCGGCTGGCACCATAATCGACTGCTAAAATTTTCATGGGGAAGTGCCCCTCCTGTTCGGCTGTTTTTCCTCAGTTTACCACAGAATAGATTTTTGTTCAATTTTGCGGTACAATAAACTCAATTATTACCCATTGCATAGGACTGACCCAATATGCCAAGAGCTCTCCATTTGGGAGAGCTGGCAAAGCCACAGGCTTTGACTGAGAGGGTGAGCCCGTTATAGAAAGTGAGAGAAACAATGTTACAGCTACTTCTGGGCGGCTCCGGCAGCGGCAAAACAACGCTGCTGTACCAGCGCATCCGTGCCCGGGCCGAAAAAGGCGAAAAAAGCATCCTGCTGGTACCGGAGCAGTTCACGTCCAGCACCGAGGGCCGTATCTACCGGGAGCTGGGGGATGCACTGTCCGGCATGGTGGAGAGCTTTTCCTTTACCAGTCTGGCAGAAAAAATTCTTTCGATCGAGGGCGGCGCAGCGGTGCAGACCCTTTCCGACGCAGGACGTGCCGTGCTGGTGCGCCGGGCACTGGAAGAGCTGCAGGATAATGTCCATTACTATTACCGCCACCGGCGCAGTGCGGCCTTCTGCCAGATGGCGGCGGAGACCATCGATGAGCTGAAAAGCGCGGGTCTTTCCGGCCAGCAGCTGGCTCAGCTGGCGGGTGCCTGCGGGGCCGAGAGCGGCAAGCTCAGCGAGCTGGCTTTGATCTTTCAGGGCTACGAGACCCTGCTTGCCTGCAGCGGCATGGACCCATCCGACCGGTTGGAACTGGCCGGTGCCCGGCTGGAAGAAGCTTTGGCCCGGCACGAGCTGCCCGCCTTTTTGCAGGAACGGGCGGTGTTCATCGACGAGTTTGATACCTTCAATGCCCCGAAAAAGCGGCTGTTGGGAGCGATGCTGGCGGCACTGTCCAGCGTGACGGTGGCCCTCTGCGACGACGGCGCACCCCTGCTGCCCGGCGACCTGAGCTTGTTCTCGGGGGCTAAGCAGGTGGCGGCACAGCTGCGCCAGCTGGCCCGGAAAAACGGGGCCGAAGTGGCTGCCCCTCAGCTTTTGCGCAAAGACCTGCGCCACCGGAACGCCCCGGGCCTTGCCGCTGTGGCCGAGCTGCTGGCAGCGGGCAGCTGTGCCCCGGGAACGCCGGCAGACGAGGTGCGGCTGTTTGCCGCCCCCAGCCGGGAGGAGGAAGCCCGGGCTGCCGCCGGTGCAATCCGGCGGCTGATGCGGCAGGGCGTGCGGTGCGGGAAGATCGCCGTGGTCTGCCGTGATATCTCCAAGTACCGTGCCGCTGTCCGGTATGAGTTCCGAATGGCGGGGATCCCCCTTTACTGCGACGAGCCCACGACCCCGGAGTTTAGCGCCCCGGCCACGGCGGTGCGGGCCCTGCTGGAGATCGCCCGGGGGATCGACCTGACCGAGAACCTGACCACCCTTGCCAAGACCGGCCTGTGTGCTTTGAGCGAGGAGCAGGTCTGCGCACTGGAAAATTATGCCTATACCTGGGCTCCCACGGCAGCGGCCTGGCGGGAGAAGTTCGAGCGCAGCCCCAAGGGCTTCGGGGAGCAGGAATTGACCGAAGAGGATATCCGCAACCGGGACATGGCGGAACAGGCCCGTGCTCTGCTCATCGGGGCCGTGGATGCCTTCCGGGCCAAGGTGCGCGGTGTCAATGCCGAGGCCATCAGCCGGGCGGTGTATTTCTGCCTGAAAACGCTGGGGGCTGAGGAACAGCAGGCGGCTCAGGTGGAAGCCATCCGCACCGCCCGGGGCATCCCGGCGGCGGAGGAAGCCGCCCGTGAGTGGAATGTTGTCATGGGCCTGCTGAACGAGATGGCCCGCCTGCTGGGGGAGCAGACCGTCACCGTGGCGGAATACGAGGATCTGTTCGGGCTATTGCTCCGTTCGTCCGATTTGGGGCACATCCCCCAGACACTGGATGCCGTTGTGCTGGCCAGCGCGGGCAAAATGCGCCTGGACGCGCCGGATTATGTGTTTGTGCTGGGGCTGGCTGAGGGGGAATTCCCCACCGCACCCGGCGAGGTGGGCCTGCTGACCCACGCCGACCGTGACGCTTTGATGGCTCAGGAGATCGATCTGCCCGACTGCTTTGAAAACCGTGTGGTGCGGGAGCAGGTCTGTTTTTACAAGGCTCTGACCGCCCCCGCCAAGGGGCTGTGGCTCAGCTGGCCCAAGGGACAGGGCTTGACCCTATGCTCCGCGCTGGAACCTATCGTGGACGCGTTACGGCCCGCCCCGCCGCAATTGGAACTGACTGACCTTGCCGCGACCCCTGCCGATGGATTGGATTGTCTGGGCGGCGGCTGGCCCCTGACCGACACCGAGCGCGCCAGCCTGACAGAAGCCCTGCACGCCCCCGGGGAGAAGGAACCCCAGGGCCTTGCTCTCCTGCACCGGATGGCGGATACCGCCCCCCGGCAGGTACATGACCTGCCCGCACTGGAAGCCCTGCTGGGGCGGCGGCTGCGCGTCTCGCCCAGCCAGCTGGAAAAATATTATCCCTGCCGCTACGGCTACTTTTTGCAGTATGTGCTGGGGCTCAGGCCACGCAGGCGGGCGGAACTTTCCGCCGACCAGAGCGGCACCCTGATGCACTGGGTCTTGCAGATGGCGCTGGACCCCCGCCCGGGTCCAGATAACCCCATGGCGGCGCTGCAGCCCTTTATGGAGCTGGACGATGAAGCCATGGCGAACCTTGCCGTTCTGCTGGTGGACGAGTATGCCAAGCGCTATCTGCCTGAGGATACCGCCCGCTTTGCTTACCTGCTCTCCCGCCTGAAAAAGAGCATGACGGGCCTGCTCATCTACCTCCGGGACGAACAGCGGCAGTCCAGCTTCAAGCCTGTGGCCTGTGAGCTGAAAATCGGCCGGGGAGAGGATGCCGTACCTGCCCAGGTGTATCACCTGTCGGACGGGCGCACCGTCCAGCTGGTGGGTACCGTGGACCGTGCCGACGAGTGGGTGGAGGATGACGGCACCCGCTGGGTGCGTGTGGTGGATTACAAGACGGGTACCAAAAAGCTGGATCTGAAGGAAGTCTACTGCGGTCTGGACTGCCAGATGCTGCTGTATCTGTTCAGTCTGACCCGGGATGCCAGCGGCCGCTTTACCGGGGCGGAACCGGCGGGCGTGCTCTACCTGCTGGCTGACCCCGCCCCCGAGACCACCACCCGCGAAAAAGCGGCCCACAGTGTGGAGTACAAGCTGGACGGTCTGGTGCGGGATGAGCAGAAGATTTTTGATGCCATGGATGCCGACGAGACCGGCAGGTACCTGCCCTTCTCCTACTACAAGGGCGCACCCAGTCCTTACCAGAAGGACAAGCGGGCGGATATCGCCAAGCTGAACCGCATCCAGCTGCACCTAGATGACCTTGTGACCCGGATGGGTCAGCAGCTCTATGATGGACAAATTGCTGCAGAGCCGCTGGTGACGGGCCGAAGCCCCTGCCAGTGGTGCGATTACGGTTTTGTCTGCTGTCACGAGACGGGCATTGGGGAGCGGGCGCTGGAAGCCCCCGCAAAGCCCTTTGAGGCCCCGGAAGAACCGGACGACGGAAAGGAGGAACAGGCATGAGTGAACCGAAATGGACCCCGGCCCAGCAGGCCGCCATTGACGACCGGGGCGGTGCCCTGCTGGTGAGCGCGGCGGCGGGCAGCGGCAAGACCGCTGTCCTGACCGAGCGTGCCGTCCGGCTCATCACCGACCCGGAACATCCTGTGGACGCTGACCGTCTGCTCATCGTCACCTTTACCAATGCGGCGGCGGCGGAGCTGCGGGCCCGTATCGGGCAGGCTCTGCTCAAACGCAGTCAGGCAGAGCCGGGCAACGGCTCCCTGCGCCGCCAGCGGATGCTCTTACAGCGGGCCCCCATCTGCACCATTGATGCCTTCTGCCTGGACTTGCTGCGCAAGCATTTTCAGGCGCTGGACATTCCGCCCGATTTTTCCCCCGCCGACCCCGGCAGTGTGGAGATCTTGCGGGCCTCTGCTCTGAGCGAGACACTGGAAAACGCTTACCGTGATCCTGATTTCTGCGCCTTTGCCGACCTCTACGGCAAGGGGCGCACCGACCGCGCGGCGGGGGAGACCATCCTGCATGTCTATGATTTTCTCCGTGCCCTGCCGGATTACGACAAAAAGCTGGACGAGTTTCTGGCCCCGTGGCAGCGGGAAAACGGCTTCGCTTCCACCTGCTGGCATGATCTGCTGCTGGCCGAAGCTGCCCGCAGTGCCAAGGCGGCGGGGGAACTATTCCGTGCGGCACTGGCCGACTGCCCGGGCGACCGGGAACAGGAGCTGGCCGATGCAGAGGAAAAGAAAACGTCCTCCGCCCGGGAAAAGGCGAAAACCTCCGTGCTGGAAAAATATACCGAGGTGCAGGACAGGTTGGACAAGGCTGCCACCCTGCTGGCCGAGGTGGAGCGGCTGGCCGGGGCAGGGGAGTGGACCCCGCTCTACGACAAGCTGACTCCCTATGTGCTGGGTATGGAGGAACTGCCCGGCCTGAAGGGAATGAAAAAGCGGCTGAACGGCGAGCACAAAAAGGTCATCCGCACCCGTGCCGATGAAGGCACGGCCCTGTTTGAGCAGATCCTGGAGCTGATCTCCTGCAGTGAAGAAGAAGCCGAAGCCGACCGCAAGGCCGCCGAGCCCCGCCTGCGGGCACTGTTTGCGGCAGTGCGGGATTTCGACACGAGATTCTCGGAAAAAAAGCGGGAACGCAAGCTGTTGGAATTTAGCGATTTTGAGCATCAGGCTCTCCGCCTGCTCCGCGGCCCGGATGGTACTCCTACCGAGCTGTGCGGGGTCATCCGGCAGAATTATGCCGCCGTTATGGTGGACGAATATCAGGACACCAACGCTCTGCAGGATGCCCTTTACCGCTGCCTTGCCTCCCCGGCAGGAGACAATCTGTTTCTGGTGGGAGACCTGAAACAGAGTATCTACCGGTTCCGGCAGGCCGACCCCAGCATCTTCCGGGAAAAGCTGGATACCTGGCCTGGCCTGCCCGGCGGCGCGGCCCGTCCCCGTCCGGCGGAAGGGGAGAGCGGCACCGATGCCATGCTGGCGCTGGATGCCAACTTCCGCTCTGCCCCGCAGGTGGTGGAAGGGGTCAACTTCCTGTTCGAACAGCTCATGTCCCCGGAACTTGGCGATACAGCCTATGGTGACGGCCAACGGCTGGTCTGCGGGGCACCCGGGGAATATGCGGGCAGTGTGGAAGCTCACTTTCTGCCCGATGACGAAGCCGAGACCGATGCAAGTTGGATTGCCCGGCGCATTGAAGAGCTGGTACAGAGCGGCGAACCGGTGCGGGACGGCAGTGCCACCCGTCCGGTGCAGTACGAGGACTGCTGTATCCTGCTGGCGGCGCGCGGCGATTTTCCGGCCTATGTGGAAGCGCTGACGGCCCGGGGCATCCCGGTGTATGCCGATGCCCGGGAAAATCTGTTGGATGCCCCACATATCCGGCCCCTAATCGCCCTGCTGCGAATCATCGACAATCCGGCGCAGGATATTTATCTGGCCGCGGCTATGCTGGGGCCGCTGTTTGGCTTTACCGATGATGACCTTGTCCGCCTGCGGGCCCGGGCGGAGGAAATCCAGAAACAGCAGGGGGAGAACGCCCGCCAGCGCATCAGCCTGTATGGCGCGCTCCTGCTCACCGTGAACAGCGGGGAAGAAACCCCCTTTACGGAAAAAGTACGGGCTTTCTATGCCCGGCTCACCGAGCTGCGCCGGATGGCACGCAGTGCCCCGGCGGAACAGCTGTTGGAGGAGATTTTTGCCTCCACCGGCTACCTGGCCGCACTGGGTGTGATGGAAAACGGTGCCCGCCGCCGTGAGGATGCCCGGCGGTTCGCGTCCTTCTGCGCAGGAGCCGGTTCCGGTGGAATCTCGGCGCTGGTGCGCGCCATCGACGCGGCGGCGCTGGCCGGCTCCACCGGACAGGATACCGTGCCCGGTGGCTCCCGCCCCGGGTGCGTGACCGTGATGACCATTCACCGCTCCAAGGGCCTGCAGTTCCCGGTGGTGTTCGTAGCGGATACGGCCCGGCGCTTCAATGCCGCAGACACCCGCCAGCCTGTGCTCCTGCACCGGGTGTATGGGGCGGGCCTGCGCCTGCGCCCCGAGGACGGTGAGGGCGCTTACAAAACGGCGGCCTATGCGGCACTTTCCAATGTCCATGCTGCCGAGCTGCGCAGTGAGCAGATGCGTCTGCTCTATGTGGCGCTGACCCGGGCACAGGATAAGCTGATCCTGACCGTGCCGCTGGGCATCGGGAAAACGACCAATCCCTTCGCCAAGGCGGCGGCGTTCCTGGAAGCCGGGGCCGGGCAGACCCTCCATCGGCAGGCGAACAGCTTTGCGGACTGGCTCCGCGCGGCACTGCTCGTCCACCCCAACGGCGGCCCTCTGCGCCGCCTGGCCGAGGATCTGGAGCTGCCCTTTGTAGACACCCCCAGTGTCATTGACCTGACGGTGCAGGAAGCCCCGCCCGAGGGGGCGGAGCCGCCAGCCCCGATGATTGAGAAAAAGCCCGCCCCGCAGGCCGACCCGGCCCTCACCGAGACATTACGGCAGGGCTTTGCCTGGCAGTATCCGGCGGCACGGTTGGCCGAGGTGCCCGCCAAGGTCAGTGTGACCGGTATCGTCCACAAGGCAGAGCAGACCACGCTGGAACGCCCGGGCTTCCTGGCAAAGGATGGCCTGACCGCCGCCGAGATGGGCACGGCCCTCCACGCCTTCCTCGAACACGCCGACTTTGTGGCCCTTGCGGCGGCAAAGCAGGCGGGCACGCTGGAAACGGCAATTCCCGCCGAGCGTGACCGGCAGGTGGATGCGAAGCTCACCGCCCCGGAGATCGCGGAAAAGCTGGACGAAAAGCGCATCCGCCGCTTTGTGGAGAGCGAAGCCTTTGCCCGTGTTTGTGCCGCCGATGAAGTTCTGCGGGAGCTGGCCTTCATCACAGCCCTGCCTGCCGCTGAGGTGCTGGCCGCCCAGGGCTCTGCCCCCGCCGACAGCGCCGCCGTGGCCGATGCCAAGGTGCTGGTGCAGGGCATCGCCGATATCGTGCTGGTGTTCCCCGACCATATTGAGCTGCTGGACTACAAGACCGACCGCCGCAAATCGGAAGCCGATTTCCTTACCGCCTACCGCGCCCAGCTCGACCTTTACGCCCTTGCCATCAGTAAGCGCTTTGCACCGAAGCTTGTGACCTATAAGGGAATCTATTCACTGGAATTGGGGAAATTGATAGAGGTTAAGTGATATTTTTCCCTAAAACCGCATAAAAGTGCTTGACAGGGCCTTGAGGGCGTGGTAAACTGGTCGGGTAAAGAAAGCAGCTACGGCCTGTGCCGCGCTCGCCTTGTGGGGTCAGAATCCCCGGGCTATACCAAAAACAGTTCGATTCTTTGAATGAACTGCGTTTTTGTGTGAAATTCCGCGCGGCTGTCCTGTAAATGGGCGGCCGCGTTTTCTATGCCAAATATTGCAACACTATGGATTATTGTTTGGAGGTGCATTCATTATCGCTACCGCTGGAAAGTCGAAGGAACTGGAGATCAACGGCCAGATCCGTGATCGTGAAGTTCGCCTGATCGGTGCCGACGGCGAGCAGAAAGGCGTTGTGTCCATTCAGGTGGCCATGCGCGCTGCTGAAGATGCCGGGCTCGATCTGGTCAAGATCGCACCGCAGGCTACCCCGCCTGTGTGCAAAGTGCTGGATTACGGCAAGTACCGTTTTGAACAGCAGAAGAAGGAGAAGGAAGCCAAGAAGAACCAGAAAGTGGTCGAGGTCAAGGAGACCCGCCTTTCGCTCAATATTGACACCAACGACTTCAACACCAAGCTGAACCAGACCGCCAAGTTCCTGGCAGCTGGCCACAAGGTGAAGGCTTCGATCCGCTTCCGCGGCCGTGAGATGGCGCACAGCGCTCTGGGTGCTGACGTGCTGAAACGCTTTGCCGAGGCTCTGCCCCAGGCAAGCATGGATAAGCCGCCGGTGCTCGAGGGCCGCACGATGTCCATTCTGCTGATCCCGAAACCCAATAAGGACTAATTTTAGGAGGAAACTAAAATGGCTAAGATGAAACTGAAGACGCATTCCGGCGCTAAGAAGCGCTTTAAGCTGACCAAGAACGGCAAGATCAAGCGCGGCCACGCATTCCGCAGCCACATCCTGACCAAGAAGACCACCAAGCTGACCCGTGGTTACCGTCAGCCCAGCTACGTTGATAAGACCAACGCCGCTACCATCAAGAGCATGCTGCCCTACGCCTAAGTGCGAGCCGCAGGCAAAAACATTCTACTAAGATAACTAAAGGAGATATATAAAATGGCACGTATCAAGGGCGCAACCATGACTCACAAACGTCGTAAGAAGATGCTGAAGCTGGCTAAGGGCTTCTACGGCTGCAAGAGCAAGCACTTTAAGATGGCCAAGCAGCAGGTCATGAAGAGCGGCAACTACGCTCTGGCTGGCCGCCGCATGAAGAAGCGTCAGTTCCGTAACCTGTGGATCACCCGTATCAACAATGCAGTTCGTCCTCTGGGCCTGAACTACTCCACCTTCATGGCTGGCCTGAAGAAGGCTGGCATCGAGCTGAACCGCAAGATGCTGAGCGAGATGGCTATCAACGATCCTCAGAGCTTTGCTGCTCTGGTCGAGACCGTGAAGAACGCCTGATAAAGACCTGAAAAGACGCCCGCGCGTATAAATACGCGGGCGTCCTTTTTGTATATTTTTGTAGCTTCTGGAGGGCCGCATGGAGAAGATCACCAGCCGCGAGAACGCAAAAATCAAGTATGCCTGCCGCCTTGCATCCAGCGGGGCGTTCCGGCGCAGTGAGGGCTGCTTCCTGGCCGAGGGCCGCAAGCTCTGTCCGGAGCTTTGCCGTGGTGCCGAGCTGGAAACCCTGTTCTGTACCGAGACGGCGCTGGAAAAGTGCCCGGAGCTGGCACAGCTGCCCGGGGAACACTATCTGGTGGAGGGTCACGTGGCCGATAAGCTGGCCGATGTGGGAACCCATCAGGGCGTGTTTGGCGTGTTCCGCACACCTGTGCACACGCTGGACGAGGTAAAGACCGGCGGGCGGTATCTGGCACTGGAACGGGTGCAGGACCCCGGCAACGTGGGAACTTTGCTGCGCTCTGCCGCTGCTTTTGGCTTTGACGGTGTGCTGTTGAGCGATGGCTGTGCCAGCGTCTTTGCACCCAAAACCCTCCGTGCCTCGATGGGGGCCGCCGTGCGGGTGCCGGTGATTGAGGTGGGAGCGATGCCCGCCGCAATTGCCGCCCTGCGGGAAAAAGAGATCACCTGTCTGGCGGCGGCGCTCTACCAAAGCCAGCCTCTGAGCGCGGCCCGGCCCGGCTACCCGGGCGGTGTCTGCGTTGTGATCGGCAGCGAGGGCCAGGGCCTGACCGAGGAGACCATTGCCGCCTGCAACGGCACCGTGCGCATCCCCATGACTGACCGGGTGGAGAGCCTGAACGCTGGCATCGCGGGCAGCATCCTGCTGTGGCATTTCCGGGAGGAAAGCCTGTGACCGGGCCCGGCTTCGGCCAGACCAGTCTTTTCCCACCCGAACCGGCCCCCGACCCGTTGCTGTGCTGGCTCTGGCTGGCAAACACGCTGGGAGCGGGCAGCAGCCATGCGGGCCGGGTGCTGGATGTGTTCGGCGGGGCGCAGGAAGCCTGGGAGAACCGGGGTTCCGATGCCTTCCGCAAGGCGGTCGGCCCGCCGGCCTTTGAGCGGGCCAATCTGCCCGACAATACCCCGGAGCATTACCGGGCCTTTGCACGGCGGTGTGCGGCACGCAATATCCGCATCCTGCCCTACGACGACCCGGACTACCCGCTGGCGTTTTCCCGCATTCCCGATATGCCGCTGGTGCTCTATTGCACCGGTGACCCGCTCTGGCTCAACGAGCCCGGGGCTGTGGGCATGGTGGGCAGCCGCAAGCCCAGCGAATACGGCTTGCAGGCAGCGGCAGACCTCGGCAGCGGCCTTGCCAAAAGCGGGGCTGTCATCGTCAGTGGTCTGGCCGACGGTCTGGACAGCGCCGGGCACCGGGCAGCGGTAAAGGAAAACTGCCCCACCATCGGGGTGCTGGGGGTGCCCATTGACCGCACCTATCCGATCTCTAACCGGGAACTGCGCAAAAAAATTGAGCAGAAGGGCTGTGTCATCAGCGAGTATCCGCCCGAAAGCGAGGGCGTAGGGCCCAACGGCTTTTTGCAGCGCAACCGGCTCATTGCGGCACTGTCCTCGGCGCTGGTGGTAGTAGAAGCCCAGGAAAAGAGTGGCACCATGTCCACGGTCAACCATGCCGAGCGGTATGGCAAACCGGTGTTCGCAGTGCCGGGCAGCATCTACTCGCCCAACTCGGCAGGGACGAATGCACTGCTGCGGGAGGGCCGGGCCAAGGTGGTCTGCAAGGCCAGTGACCTGTTCGGGGTACTGAGCTTGCGGGGTGCGGCGGCTCCGGCGGCGCGCCCCGCGCCTGATCCCATGAGCGAGACCGAGCGCAGGCTGCTGGCCTGCATCGGGCCCAAGGCAAAGGGTGTGGAGGAGCTGGGTGCGGCAAGCGGCCTGCCCACCGGCCTGCTGCTGGGCACCCTGATGAAGCTGGAGCTGGCAGGCCGTGTGACCTGTCTGCCCGGCAAGCGGTATATCCTGCGCTGAACTACGCAATTTAAGTTGAAGATATGACCCTCTCCGTCAACGCTGATGCGTTGCCACCTCTCCCGAAGGGAGAGGCGATTGCGGCTCACGGATAGCTGTTGCTGAGCCTGGGATATGCGTTGGCTCTCCCTCTGGGAGAGCTGGCGAGCGAAGCGAGACTGAGAGGGCTTCTTATAGATAGTAGGAGAAGAAAACAATGGCAAAACTGGTGATCGTGGAGTCGCCGGCAAAGGCGAAAACCATCGGCAAATATCTGGGCAAGGATTACGAAGTCACGGCCAGCATGGGCCACATCCGGGACCTGCCCAAGTCCCAGCTGGGCATCGACGTGGAACACGACTACGCCCCCCAGTACATCAACATCAAGGATAAATCCAAGCTCATCAAGGAACTCAAGGCGAAGGCCAAACAGGCCGACGGTGTTTTGCTGGCAACCGACCCGGATCGTGAGGGAGAAGCCATCAGCTGGCACCTGAAAAATGAG
>CALDLZ010000141.1 GCA_937915335.1 uncultured Faecalibacterium sp. | reverse complement strand
GGCGGCAAGGTTCGTCTCAATGAGGGCGGTCTCCTCCGGGGTGGTATCCAGGTGCCCCACATAGTCAGCGAGGGACTGGTCGTTGAAGGAATGGCTCAGGCAGACCCGGGCCACCTCGTCGTAACCCAGCTCCATCATGTAGGTGTAACCGTCCGACACATGGCCCAGATGCCGCTTGCCGAACCGACGGCCGATATCGTGGAGCAGGCCCAGTACAAAGGCCTTGTCCGGATCCAGCCCACAGGCGGCGGCAATTTTTTCGGCACAGTGGGCGGCAGTGCGGCTGTGATCGCCCCAGGGGCCCGGGTTGCGGGGCTCTGCTTCAGCCAGCAGGGCAAGGGCCTGTTCACGGGTAGGGTACATAGCGGTACACTCCTTTACACGTTCAGCGCGTCAATTGCGGCTTGCAATTTTTCGTAGAACTTTCCCAGATGGATGCCGTCCACAAAGCGGTGGTTGACCTCCAATGCCATCCCCAGCGTCTCACGGCCATTCTGCGAAGTGTATTTGCCCCAGGCAATGCGGGGAATATTGTCATCCCGGTCAAAATCACGCTCGTTGGTCAGGCCGGTCAGGTCGAGCCAGGGAGTGCAGGAAAAATAGATGAGGCTGTCCAGTGCAAACTCGTCCTGATCGAACATACCGGTTTGTGCGACGCTTTTGGCCTGTGCGGCGGCACAGAACTGCTCTAGTGTGCCGCTCTTTTCCAGCGTGACGATATGAAACGTCTCACTGCCGGGTTTCAGGTCGGTGAAGCTGGGGACACGCTCGTCTAAAAGATAAATCTCGCCATCCCGGATGGTGTAGCGGAAATTCTCCACCGCATTCACGGCATCTGTGACGAGATAACCCAGTGCATAGTAGAACGAGATCCCCCGGGCCTTTGTGTAGGCGTGCAGGTTGGTTACATCCACCCGGAAGGTGACACTGTAAAATGGCTGAGACACGCCGGAGAAGAACCGGAACAGTTCTGTCCGGGGCCAGGCGGCAAGGTCGATCTTCCGCATAAAATCTGCCCTCCTTCCTCAGAACAAATCATACTGCTTCATGGTTTCTGCTTTACGGGAATCATGCTTTTCGTAGTAGCCGATCAGGGTGCCATTTTCGTCCCGCAGGGCCACCATATAGACATCACGGTCATGCTTTTCATTGTGGTAGGTGTAGACGATGTTGTGGCCAGCATCGGCGGCAAACCACTCGATGACCTTGTGAATGGCCTCCACAGAGTGCGGGTTGTGGCAGTGCAGCAGGCTTTTGCCCAGCAGGGAAGCGCCGCCGTATTTCTCGTAATCCACCACGGCGGCGGGGTTCATGTAAATGATGGTGTGGTTCAGATCACAGATGACCACCGATTCACGGTCCTGATCAATGATGCTTTTGAAATAAGGATTCTGGTTCATTTTAGGTGTCCTCCCGGGATTCCATAAAATTGATTCGATCGTTTCTATTTCGCCTTCCGGCATGGGGATGCGCAGGTGTGTCAGTTCCGTAAAGCCCAGCCTGTTCAATAGCTGCTGGGATGGCTTGTTGAAAGCAAAGCATCCGCACTGGACAAAATCCATCTGCTCGGTGTCGAACAGCTCCGCAATGACGGCACGGACAGCTTCGGCGGCATAGCCCTTGCGTTGGGCGGTACGGCAGATGCAGTAGGAGAGGGTGCGGCCCTGCCTGCCCTGCAATTGTTTCAGACCGGTAAGAGGTGCAGGCACGGCGCAGACGCTCAGGTTGCCAATCAGATGACCGCCAGCCTTTTCCACGATGCCGTAACAACGGGGCTCCCTGTCCTTGAGCCAGCTGAAATTGGTGCGGATGTCCGTTTCTGTTTTCAGGATGGGCCGACCCATCATCCGGGACATTTCATCATCCACCGCATAGGCGGCGTAATCGGAAAAGTCGGATTCTTCCAGCCTGCGCAAAATCAGCCGGTCAGTTTCCAGAAAGATGTGATTCATGGGGCGCCTTGTTTTTATCCAGCGCGTCGAACTGCTTGAGGATCTGCGGGTCCTTCAGCTTGATGACCTTGCCGGAGAGATAATGCAGGGTGTTTTCCTCCGGGATCTCCAGAAAGCTGATGCGGACGGCGCAGAGGGCCTGCGTGCGAGTGCCGGTGCGCTCGTTCATCTTGCGGTTGCCGTATTTGATATCACCCAGCACCGGACGGCCCAGATAGGCCAGATGGGCACGGATCTGGTGGGTGCGGCCCGTGACCAGCCCGATCTTGCACAGGGCAAAAGGCCCGGCGGTGCGCAGGACATCCACATCGGTGATGATCTGCTTGCGGCGCTCGTCCTGGGACTGGTGGGCGTGGATGCTGACCTTGTTGTTCTTCTCGTCGTGCTCCCACCAGGCCGTGAACCGCCCGCTCTGGGGAATGCCCACGGTGATGGTGTAGTATTCCTTTTTGAGCAGGTCGGTACGGATGATCTCGTTCATGTCCCGCAAGGCGGCATAGCTTTTGGCCGCAATGACCAGACCCTCGGTGCCGCGGTCCAGCCGGTTGCAGATGCCGGGCTTGAAGCGGTTCTCGCCGGTTGCATTGTACTCGCCATTCTGGGCCAGATACTGGGTGAACGCGTCCACGAGGTTGGCATCGCCGGTGCGGTCGCTGTGGCAGAGCAGATGGGTGGGCTTGTACAGCACGGCGATGTTATCGTCCTCGTAGATGACAGTTACCTTGGGCTGGTTCTGCTGTTTTTTGGGGGCGGGCTTGCGGGCCGCAGGCTTTGCGCCCTCAGGCGGGAAAAACTCGTCGTTGATGTACAACTCGATGAGGTCGCCCGACTTGAGCCGATCCTCCGGCGCGCCCTTTTTGCCATTGACCTTGACCCGCTTGTTGCGGAAGCTCTTGTACAGCAGGCTGGTGGGAAAATCACGGGTCACGCTCTGCACAAAGCGGGACAGCCGTACCCCTTCGTCGTTTGCGGTGGCAGTAAATTGTTTCATTCTGTTT
>CALDLZ010000140.1 GCA_937915335.1 uncultured Faecalibacterium sp. | reverse complement strand
AGCACCGCGCCCACGATGGCAGAGACCCGCAGTTCCTTCCACAGAACCTGCAGGAAATCGGAGGGCTCCACCTCGCCCAGCGCCAGACCACGCACCATCAGGGTGCTGATCTGGTTGCCGCAGTTACCAGCAGTGTCCATCAGCATGGGCATGAAGGAGACCAGCAGGGGCAGGCTGACAAAGGCTTCCTCGTAATGGGTGGTGACCATGCCGGTAAAGGTAGCCGACAACATCAGGATCAGCAGCCATGGGATACGCTGCTTGGCGTGGGTCCAGACGCTGGTGCCAAAATAAGTCGTTGCATCGTCATCCGGCAGAATGGCGGCCATCTTCTGCATATCCTCGGTGGACTCGTCGGTCAGAACGTCGATTGCATCATCAATGGTGATGATGCCCACGAACATTCCCTCGTTGTCCACAACGGGCATTGCGGTAAAATCGTAGCGTTGCATCTCACGGGCCACAAACTCCTGGTCATCCGTGACCTTCACGGTGACCACGTTATCGTCCATGATGTCCGCCAGCGGGGTCTCAGGGTCAGCCAGCAGCAGATCTCGGGCAGAGACAACGCCTTTCAGGCGGTTACGCTCCACAACATAGTTGATGTAGACTGTCTCAGCGTTCTCCCCCTGTCGGCGGATGGCTTCCAGCGCCTGCCGAACGTTCATCTCTTTTTTCAGTCGGACATACTCGGGCGTCATCAGGCTGCCGGCAGAGCTCTCGGGGTAGTTCAGCAGCTTGTTCAGGCTCTCACGGGTCTGCTTGGAAGACTTCTCCAGCACCCGCTTGACCACACCCGCAGGCATATCCTCCAACAGGTCGGCGGCATCGTCCAGGCTCATCTCCTCAATGGCGCTGACCAGCTCCACATCCGAGAAGGCGTTGACCAGATTATCGCGGGCTTCATCGGACATATAGGCAAATGCTTCCGTAGCCACGTTTTTTTTTCAGCAGACGGAACACGACCAGACGGTTGTTCTCATCCAGCTCTTCCAACAGCTCGGCCAGATCGGCAGGCTGTTCTTCCTCGGTGACCTCACGCAGCTTGACGTACTGCTTCTTCACCAGCATCTTGAGCAGGCGGCTCTTGGTCAGCATTTCAGGGTCAGCCTTAACCTCTTCATCCCGGGCTTCTTCTTTTTCCGCCTCCCGGATGTCCTGCTTCAAGTCCTCGGTGGCTTCGTCATTCAGATCCTTGGCCAGCTTCTGCCGCACCTCGTCGGGGATATCCTCAGGAAACTCCTGCACAGGCAGGGAAGCTTCCGTCAATTCAGTTTTCTTTTCTTCGTTTTCCATTCTGTGTACCTCCTACCGTATTCCGGCGGTTGGTACAAGGCAAAACAAAAAGCGCCGCAATCAGCCCGCAAGCCGCCCCACACAAGAGGGTTCCCGCGCGCACAAAGCCACGCCCTTTCTCCCCGCTGAGAAGTATCCCAAACACCTCTTACCGGGCAAAAAAGGCGAACGCAGCCAGCTTCATGTTCCGTCCCGTCGCACCAAATCCGCATCTTCGACTATGATCCGGGTCCATTGTCCTGCGTTCACCTCCTAAAAATCTTATCCATACTTTATTATAGCGCCGCCAAAATGGCCGGTCAACCCTAAATGCACCGAAACATGCGGGAAATTTCTACCGATAAACGCAGAAAGCCCCTTCCAGTGCTTGCGGACCACTGGAAGGGGCTTTCTGTTTGGATATTGCCTTGGTGTGAGGAGGAATCATGTACAAGGAATCGGTTGCGGCCCCGGTTCCTTATGCCAGTAGTATAGCATTAAAAGCACGGGTTTGCATGAAAATCCTATGAAGAAATTGTAAAATAGCCCATACAAAAATACGCCCCGTTCACGGTGAAGTGAGCGGGGCGCTAAAAACATGATTCGTTTTTGACTGCGGCAAGATCCCTGCAAAGCAGGTCTTATGCAGCAGGCGGAGCAAGGTATCTGCAAGCAGACCTTATGCTCCTG
>CALDLZ010000139.1 GCA_937915335.1 uncultured Faecalibacterium sp. | reverse complement strand
ATGTTCTTTTCCTCGGTCATGGTCATAAAGGTGCCGTAGTCCACCTCTTGGATCTGCCGCTCGTTCATCCACGGCAGCAGAACAAAGTTGAGGAGCAGCAGCGCAAGCAGCACAAGGGTGTAGTAGATCGCCAACGGCTTGCGCGGTGTCTTGACTTCTTTCATTGAGTTTCCTCCCTTTTTCTTGATGGGTCCATTTTACCACAACTGCAGTTAACAAAAAAGTATTTCGGGAGCATATTTCCAAAAACTTCCCATTTTCTTAACAATCCCAGGGATCCCAGGGTTAGGATACGCAAAATTTGCAAAATCGTGCCGCGGATGATGTGAATTTGTTTCATTTCTGATGTGAGCCAAACTTCTTGACAGCAAATCCGTCTTTTGGTACAATAAATTCACTTTGAAACACAAAGACCAAATGCGTTGACGGGGAAAAAACGATTTTCTTCTGCTTCAGAGAGCTGCCGGGCGGTGAAAGGCAGTGCGGAGGGTTTCGGTTACTGGCCCTTGAGCGGCAGAGCTGAATGGAGAGTAGGTTCTGACGGATGCCCACCGTTATTGGGGCAGCGATTCGCCGTCAAAGGCTGATCGTGTGAGTGGCCGGTTTCCGGCAAAGAGAGTGGTACCACGGGTGCTCTGTAACTGAACTTACAGGCCCTCGTCTCTCAAGGCTTATCGCCTTGGAGACGAGGGCCTTTTACTTTGATTTCAATCAGTGTAGGATTTGGAGGACAACGAGAATGATGGACGCAACCAAGTACGCACCGGGATACTACCCCGTACCTGCCGGTTATGACAGCTGGGTAAAGAAAGATCACATTGAAAAGGCCCCGGCCTGGTGCAGTGTGGACCTGCGCGACGGCAACCAAGCACTGATCGTGCCCATGAGCCTGGAGGAGAAGCTGGAGTTCTTCCAGATGCTGGTGAAGATCGGCTTCAAGGAGATCGAGGTGGGGTTCCCTGCCGCCAGCGACACCGAGTATGAGTTCCTGCGTACCCTGATCGAAAAGAACATGATCCCCGAGGACGTGACCGTGCAGGTGTTGACCCAGTGCCGCGACCACATCATCCGCAAGACCTTCGAGGCTGTCAAGGGCGCGCCCCGGGCCGTCATCCACTTCTATAACTCCACCTCTGTGGCCCAGCGTGAGCAGGTGTTCCACAAGAGCAAGGAGGAGATCAAGAAGATCGCCACCGACGGCGCAAAGCTGGTCAAGCAGCTGAGCCAGGAGTACGAGGGCAACTTCCTGTTCGAGTACAGCCCCGAGAGCTTTACCGGTACCGAGGTGGACTACGCTGTGGAGGTCTGCAATGCGGTGTTGGACATCATGCAGCCCACCCCCGACCGCCCCATGATCATCAACCTGCCTGTTACGGTCGAGATGAGCATGCCCCATGTCTACGCTAACCAGATCGAGTACTGCGACAAGCACCTCAAGTACCGTGACAGCGTCATCATCTCCACCCATCCCCACAATGACCGCGGCACGGGTGTTGCCTGTGCCGAGATGGCAGTTCTGGCCGGTGCACAGCGCGTGGAGTGCTGCCTGTTTGGCAACGGCGAGCGCACTGGCAACGTGGATGCCGTGACCCTGGCGATGAATATGTACAGCCACGGCGTGGATCCCAAGCTGGACTTCTCCAATATGCCGGAGATCTGCGCCACCTATGAGCGCGTGACCCGGATGCACATTTATGAGCGCACTCCCTACGCCGGTCAGCTGGTGTTTGCCGCTTTCTCGGGCAGCCATCAGGATGCCATTGCAAAGGGTATGGCCTACCGCAAGGAGCACGGCGAGCACCGTTGGACCTGCCCCTACATCCCCATCGATCCCCACGATATCGGCCGCACCTATGATGCCGATGTCATCCGCATCAACAGTCAGAGCGGTAAGGGCGGCATCGGCTTTGTGCTGGAACAGAACTACGGCTACAACCTGCCTCCCAAGATGCGCGAGGATCTGGGCTATAAGGTCAAGGCCGTGTCCGACCACAACCACAAGGAGTTGAGCGCCGCCGAGGTGCTCCGCATCTTCGAGGAGAATTTCCTCAACCGCGAAAAGCCCCTCAGCGTGGTGGAAGCCCACTTCGCACAGGTCAATGGCATCACTGCCACCGTTACCTTCGATCTGAATGGTCAGCGTAAGGTGGTCACCTCGGTGGGTAATGGCCGTCTGGACGCTGTGGCGAACGCCATTCAGAGCGCTACCGGCATGGACTTCCATCTGGAAAAATACTCCGAGCACAGCCTGGATGAAGGTTCCACTTCCCGTGCGGCTTCTTACGTCGGCCTGCAGTGGGGCGATGGCAGCATGACCTGGGGCGCTGGTACCGACACCGATATCATCGTCGCCGGCATCAAGGCGCTGGTGAGTGCGATCAACAGCAAATGAAAAACGGATAAAAGGAGAGTATTACAATGGGAATGACCCTGACGCAGAAAATTCTGGCCGCACATGCGGGTTTGCCGGAGGTCAAGGCAGGCCAGCTTATCAACGCCAAGCTTGATATCGTGCTGGGCAACGATATCACCACCCCGGTCGCCATCAACGAATTCGAGAAGGCAGGCTTCGACGGCGTGTTCGACAAAGCGCACATTGCCATCGTGCTGGATCACTTTGTCCCCAACAAGGATATCAAGAGCGCCACCCAGTCCAAGCAGTGCCGTGAGTTTGCCAATAAATATGATATCCTCAATTTCTACGATGTGGGCCAGATGGGCATTGAGCACGCTCTCCTGCCCGAAAAAGGCATCGTGACCGCCGGTGACTGCGTCATCGGCGCGGACAGCCACACCTGCACCTATGGCGCGCTGGGTGCCTTCTCCACCGGTGTGGGCTCCACCGATATGGCCGCTGGCATGGCCACCGGCATGGCATGGTTCAAGGTGCCCTCTGCCATCAAGTTCGTGCTCAAGGGCAAGTTCGGCCCCCGTGTTTCCGGCAAGGATCTGATCCTGCACATCATCGGCATGATCGGCGTGGACGGTGCCCTGTACAAGTCCATGGAGTTCACCGGCCCGGGTGTGGCTTCCCTGACGATGGAGGATCGTCTCTGTATCTGCAACATGGCCATTGAAGCCGGTGCCAAGAATGGCATTTTCCCCGTGGACGACGTGACCAAGGCTTATCTGAATGGCCGCAGCCAGCGCACCCCTGTTTATTATGAGGCTGACCCCGATGCCGAGTATGAAAA
>CALDLZ010000138.1 GCA_937915335.1 uncultured Faecalibacterium sp. | reverse complement strand
CCAGCGCAAAGGCGACATCCTCTTCCACCACCGTGGCAACGATCTGATTGTCCGGGTTCTGGAACACCATACCCACGGTCTGGCGGATATCGTAAATTTTATCCTCATCCCTGGTGTCCATGCCTTCGACCAGCACGGTGCCGCTCTCGGGCAGGAGGATGGCGTTGAAATGCTTGGCCAGCGTGGATTTTCCACAGCCGTTGGCACCCAGCACCGCCACAAATTCGCCCCGCTTCACCTCAGCCGACACACCGTTCAGGGCGTAGTCCGGCTGCTCCGGGTCATAGCGGAACTTCAGATCTTTCGCAGTTAAAATCGTTTCTTCCATAGGTTTTCTCTTTCCGGTGGTGCGCCCCTCTCAAAAGGGCTGTACCCCATCCAAAAATTATTCTTCCCAAATTGCCGTTGCACCGCAGGGCACAACGCCGCCGGTAGCAGAGACGGGCAGGCCAATCTCATCGCAGCTGGTCTTGCCGCCAAAACGGGGCACCAGCGTTGTCTTGAGCATGTACTCCATAACGGCGGGCGACAGACCGGTTGTGTAGCTGTTGACGGCGAAGAAGAGCGGGTCGTCGCTCAGCACTTCCTCGCACTGGCTGATGAGGTCGTAGATGCAGTCCTCCAGCTTCCAGATCTCCCCGCCGGGGCCCCGGCCATAGCTGGGCGGGTCCATGATGATGCCATCGTAGGTGTTGCCCCGGCGCTTTTCCCGGGCCACGAACTTGGCGCAATCGTCCACCAACCAGCGGATGGGCCGGTCAGCCAGACCACTTGCCACGGCGTTATCCTTGCCCCACGCCACGATGCCCTTGGAAGCATCCACATGGCAGACGGTAGCGCCCGCCGCCGCGCAGGCCAGCGTTGCACCGCCGGTGTAGCCGAACAGGTTCAGCACCTTGACGGGGCGGCCCGCCGCCCGGATCTTCTTTGCGTACCAGGCCCAGTTGACGGCCTGCTCGGGGAACACGCCGGTGTGCTTGAAGCCGGTGGGGCTGACGATAAGGGTCAGCTTGTCCTCGCCCTCGCCGCAGGAGATCTTCCACTTCTCGGGCAGGCGGCGGCGATACTCCCACTCACCGCCGCCCTGGTTGGAGCGGTGATAGATGGCATCGGCCTTGGCCCAGAGCGGGCTCTGCTTCTCGGTTTTCCACACCACCTGTGGGTCGGGCCGGATGAGAATGGTCTCTCCCCAGCGCTCCAGGCGGTTGCCGCCGGTGGCATCCAGCAGCTCGTAATCTTTCCAACTATCTGCAGGGCGCATAAGCGTCCTCCTTTCTATCCTAAAAACGGCTCAGAACAGGCTCTGCTGGCCGTTGTCCTCAGGGTTTCCGGTCTCGGGGGCCTTCAGGCCCAGATGCTCGTAAGCAAGCCGGGTGGCACAGCGGCCCCGGGAGGTGCGGGTCAAAAAGCCCATCTGCATCAGGTAGGGCTCGCACATATCCTCCAGCGTCACGGCCTCTTCCCCCAGTGCCGCCGCCAGTGTTTCCAGCCCCACCGGACCGCCGTTGTACATCTCGATGATGGCACGGAGCAGGCTGCGGTCCAGCTCGTCCAGACCCAGTGCGTCCACGTCCATCCGCTTCAGGCTCATCAGGGAAACCTCCCGGTCGATGACACCATCGCCCAGCACGGTGGCGAAGTCACGGACACGCTTCAAAAAGCGGTTTGCCACACGGGGGGTGCCACGGCTGCACTTGGCCAGCTCGTAAGCACCCTCCGGGGTGATGGGCTGGTCGAGGATTCCCGCCGACCGCTGGATGATCTGGCTCAGCTCGTCGGGGCTGTACAGCTCCAGCTTGAGCAGTACGCCGAAGCGATCCCGCATGGGGCCGGTGATCTGGCCCGCGCGGGTGGTTGCACCGATCAGCGTGAAGCGGGGCAGATTGATGCGGATGCTCTGGGCACTGGGACCCTTGCCGATCATAATATCCAGCGCGTAATCTTCCAGCGCCGGGTAGAGCACCTCTTCCACCTGCCGGGACAGACGGTGGATCTCGTCGATGAAGAGCACATCCCCCTCCTGCAGATTGGTCAGCAGGGCGGCAAGATCGCCGGGCTTCTCAATGGCGGGGCCGCTGGTGATACGGATCTGCACGCCCATCTCGTTGGCGATGATGCCCGCCAGCGTCGTCTTGCCCAGACCCGGGGGGCCATAGAGCAGGATGTGATCCATGGGCTCGCCGCGCCGCTTGGCGGCTTCCAGATAAATTTTCAGGTTCTGCTTGACCTTGTCCTGTCCAATGTAGTCCTCCAGACGCTGCGGGCGGAGGTTATTTTCCTCGTTATCCGCAGCGGTCAGGCCGGGCTGCATCATTTTTGCGCCATAAAGCGCGGTTTCGTCCTGCATGGATTACCTCCTGCCTGCCATGCCCCGCAGGGCCAGCTTGATGATCTCTTCCACGGGCAGCGTCGCGTCGATCTTGGAGACAGCCAGGGCCGCTTCGCTCTGGCTGTACCCCAGCGACACCAGCGCCGCAATGGCCTGCCCGGCTCCCTGAGCGGCGGGGGCGGCAGTTGCCGCGCCCACATCCTCGAGGTTGATGCCGTCCACAAAGCCCTTGGCGACCTTGTCCTTCAATTCCAGTACAATGCGCTGGGCCAGCTTGGGGCCCACGCCGGAAGCCGCCTTGAACGCCTTATGGTCGCCCGCCGAGATGGCCAGCGCCACCCGGTCTGGCTCCATCACGCTCAGAATGGCAAGCCCCACCTTGGGGCCCACACCGGAAACGGCGGTCAGCATCTCAAAGCAGGACTGCTGCTCCTCAGTGGCAAAACCGTACAGACTGATGTCGTTTTCGGTCACACTCATCACGGTGTAGAGGGTGGCTTCCCTGCCCACCCCGGGCAGTGCCCCCGCCACACTGGACGGGCACTGCACAAAGTAACCCACCCCGCCGCAGCTCACCACCACGGCGTTCAGGGTCTTTTTGATGATTTTTCCAGTTAAAGAGTAGATCATTTGTTTTCCTCCAGCGGGCTCGCCCTCTCAGGCTCGCATTCGCTCGCCAGCTCCCCTAGCAGGGGAGCCAAGATGCC
>CALDLZ010000137.1 GCA_937915335.1 uncultured Faecalibacterium sp. | reverse complement strand
TGATTTTTGCCAAAAGCTGCTATATAATAATAGCAGTTGTAAACACTGCGGCAGAACGACAAAATTCGACAGCAAAGGGGAGAGGAACGATGGAATGCACGCAGGCTGAGGCCTTTGAGCAGTATATCCAGAATCTGCGCGCTGTGCGCACTCTCTCCAAGCCCAGTTTTCAGGAGGGCGAAGCGCCCGCCGCCGTGCTGGAAAAGATCCAGGACGATGCGCTGGAATGCAACATCCTGATGCGGCGGAACAATAACCTGTTGAGCCATTTTGTCTATGACCGTGACCCAAAGACTCTGACAGAGGATGACATCCGGGAGCTGAGCGAGTTTGCCGGCAAGCTGTTCAATTATGCCAACAGCGAGGATGTGGGCGTGGCGCACAAGGTGCATAAGCTGCTGCTGGAGGCTGCCCGTTACCGGGAAGATATCCCCATGCTCGTCAAGGAGCTTTATTTTAGTGGTGTTACCCTGCATTACCTGAATGTCCGGGATGAGGGCACGGATATCAACCTGCTGGGGGATCAGATCCAGGTTTACTTCATGGAAGCCGCTGAGTATATGACCCGGTATGAGCAGCTGGACAAGACCACCCGGCAGTACCTCATCCGCTGTGTGGGCAACACCCGGCTGGGCATGTCCCGCCGCACCCATGAGGACAGCCGCCGGTATATGGAGCGGTTCAGCCATGCCATGGGCATCATCCAGTCTGATTATTACCACGACCTGAACCCGGATTTCCCTTGGGACAGCTTCATTTACTCCATGCACATGGATCGCATGACCCTGCTTGGTCACCTGCGGCTGGAAGATGACCCTGAGGTAGCAAAACTGGTGCTGGAATCGGCGGAGTATGTCTGGGGACACCAGAAAAACTATACGGATCAGGAATCCCGTCTGCAGAATTGGCGAGTGCTGTATTTCTATACTGCTGCCCGTTACCATGCCGGGGTGGGCAGTCTGGACGATGTGATCGAGATGTTCCTGAAGTTGTCCGGGAGCGTCGCACAGGGGGATTATTCAGCCGAGAGCATCAACCGGAAGCTGGTTTCGGCGGCGTATCTCTCTTCCTATGCGGAGCGGCTGGATGAGGCCGGAAAGCAGCGCTATGGCGCCGCTGTGGAGCAGACCCGCCGGGAGGCCTACCGGTATCTGGACCGGATGCCGGCCAGCCAGTATCCCCGTGTGGTCAACGCCGCAGCCTGGGAGCTGAGCAAGATCAGCTCCGGCTCCGGTGAAAATGAGAGCCGCCGGATGCTGAGCGGTATTCTGGCAGGACACAAGCCTACGTATGTCCACTCGCTGATGGTGGCAAAGCTGACAAAAGCATTGATCCGGCGGCAGATCACCGCAAAGCCGGAAACGCTGGTGGGCCTGCTGGGCTGCAAAACAGCCGCCGAGGTGCAGGCCCGGGAAGAGGAACTCTGCCAGACCGCTTACGAGTGCGGCTTGTACCACGACCTGGGCAAGAGCGCTGTTCTGATGTACATCGACAACAATGCCCGCCGTCTGTTGGATGAGGAATATTTCTGCATCCAGAGCCACCCGAAGATCGGCTCCACGATTTTGGCGGGCATGGGCTACGGCGCGACGCTGGCCCCGGCAGCACTCTATCACCACTGCTATTATGATGGCAGGGGTGGATACCCTCGTGACGCGGAGCCCTGCCCGGAGAGCATCAAGGGCATTGTGGATGCCCTGAGCGTGGCGGATTCACTGGATGCCGCTACCGATAACATTGGCCGGTGCTATAATCTGGCCAAGCCTTTTGAGACCCTGTTGGGAGAGCTGCGTGCCCAGAGCGGCACCCGCTACGCCCCCAATGTGGTGTCCCTCTTCGATGCAGAAGATTTCTGTAATGATCTGGCCGACGCACTGGACACCGGACGTAAACAGGTGTACCTGAAGGTGTATCACGCCGGAAATGAAGAAGAATAACAAAAAAGCTGCCCGATCACATGACCGGGCAGCTTTTTTGTTTATTTCAGGGTGAAGCTTTCCCAATCCACACGCCCGGCACAGTTGAGCCGGAAGAAGAGGGGAAAGGTGCCCGCCGGGGCGGTGAAGCTGCCCTGCACCTCCTGCCAGTCAGCGCTGGCGGGGAAGGCAATCTCGGCAGCTTTCCGGGTGCAGGCTTCGTCCAGATAGACGGCCATGCTGCCCGGGGCACTGGCCCGCAGGCGCAGGGCCAACTGGCTTGCTTTGCCCAGTGCAAAATACTTGAACCCGGCAAGCGTTCCATCCTGCATATTGGCGATGTAGTGCAGGCTTTCCTCCCGCTTGCCGGAAGGGGCGGGCTCCTCAAAGATATGGGGCTGGATATCCCGTACGCACTTGCGGATGGTGAGCCGCTCCCTGCCGATGGTCTCATGGGTCAGGTTGCAGGCATAGCCGGCGTTATAGCTGCCGGTGCCGGGCAGGGGGCCGCCGTTCAGGCCGCAGCTGGTCATCTCAGCCTGATGGAAATTCCCGTCGGTATCCAGCGTGACGGGCTCCGCGCAGCCCTGACGGCAGCACTCGATGCCATGGGTCTGGCGGTGATAGAAGATGTACCATTGACCGTCCAACTGGACAAGGCCGCCGTGGGTATTGCCGTAGGGAGCCTTTGGGGTGGGATTGCCGTTCAGCCCGATGTCGGCGTTGGAGACCAGTACACCGCCGTACCGGTAGCCGCTCAGGGGCTGGTCGGAAACGGCATAGCACAGGTCATGGCTCTGCTCCGAGGAGTAGACGAGATAGTATTTCCCGTTGATCTTCCGGGGCGAAGAGGCCTCGTAGAAGCCGTGTCCCTCAAAGCCGGTGCCAGCCGTGGCCTGACAGCCGGGCAGCACCTCAAAGGGCCCTGCCTTGATGGTGTGCATGTCCGGTTCCAGCTCAAAGCCCAGGCTGTACTTGCCCAGCTTGAGTGCCCACGGGAAATCCGGGGTGGGGCAGAAGCCGATGTAAAGATAGATACGGCCATCGTCATCCACCAGCACGCCCGGGTCGAACATCTTGGTGGCAGGCTCGGTGCCATCCGGGAAGGTCACGTTGCACAGGTAGTGGAAGGGCCCCTGCGGCGTGTCGCTGACGGCGACTTCGCAGGCGTTGAATTTTCCACGGTTATAGTAGAGATAGTACCGGCCATCCGGGCCCTGCACACAGTCGGGCGCGGCCAGGTTGCCGCCCTCTTCCAGCGAGGCTGTGGTGGCGGTGTAAGGGTAGCTGATGCCCTCATACTTCCAGTCGCCCAGATCCTCCAGCGGGGCGCTCCACACGACATAATCGCCCTCGCAGAATTGGGTGGAGCCCGCCACGTCATGGCTACCGTAGACATAGAGCTGGTTCCCCCAAACGCGGGGTTCGCCGTCCGGGACGTACTCCCACAGGGGCAGGTAAGGGTTCATTGCGGGATGCTTCATCGGGAAAATACCTCCTTGCAAAAAGAGCCTTCCGGCGTTCACGCGCGTTACCCCGGAAAAAACAGGGGGGTCCCTGCGCGTGAGCCGCCAAAAGGCTCCATGTTTGATTTGATTTTATTAAATCAGATGCAAAAGGCTTTGTCAAGCACCGGCGGCTGCATCGCTTCAGCCGGTGTACTTGCTCACTTCCAGCAGTTCCTCCGCCCGCTTGACCTGTTCCGCCGTGGGGGGAACAGCATCAGGCAGGGGATAAGGGATGCCAAGCTTCTGCCACTTGAACAGCCCCAGCGTGTGGTAGGGTAACACCTCCACCCGCTGCACCGTTTTCAAGGACGAGATAAAGTCCGCGGTCCTGCGCAGACCCTCCTCGTCGTCGGTGAGGCCGGGCACCAGCACATGCCGGATCCAGAGCGGAACGCCCAGATCCGAGACGTGCCGTGCCATGGCCAGAATGTTGGCGTTGTCTTTGCCGGTGAGCTGGCGGTGCTTTTCCGGGTCGATCTCCTTGAGGTCAAGGATGACCAGACTGGTGGAAGCCATCAGCTCGTCGAACGCGGCCAGATAGGCGGGGTCATCGGGCTGGAACGGCTGACCGGCCGTATCCAGCGCGGTGTGCACGCCCTTGGCGCGCGCCAGCTGGAAGAACTTTGTCACAAAGGCCATCTGCCGCAGCGGCTCGCCGCCGCTGACAGTGATGCCGCCCTTTTTGCCCCAATAGTTACGGTAGCGCCAGACATGCTGGAACAGCTTCTCCGGAGACCATTCCGTGCCGCCCTCAACGCTCCACGTTTCGGGGTTGTGACAGTATTTGCAGCGCAGGGCACAGCCCTGCAAAAACACGACGAACCGAACACCCGGCCCGTCCACGGAGCCGAAACTTTCCAGCGAGTGGACAAGGCCGACGGGGTCACAGAACGGCATGGCAGGTGCGGGAGATGACATCCATCTGCTGCTCGCGGGTCAGGTCGATGAACTTGACCGCATAGCCGGAGACGCGGATGGTGAAGTTGGCGTACTCTTCCTTCTCGGGGTGCTCCATGGCGTCCAGCAGCTTCTCCTTGCCGAACACGTTGACGTTCAGGTGATGCGCGCCCTGATCGAAGTAGCCGTCCATGACCTGCACCAGATTCTCCACGCGCTCGTCCTCGCTGTGGCCCAGAGCCTCGGGGTTGATGGTCTGGGTGTTGGAGATGCCGTCCAGTGCCCAGTGGTAAGGCAGCTTGGCGACGGAGTTCAGGGAAGCCAGCAGGCCGTTCTGCTCCGCACCGTAGCTGGGGTTGGCACCGGGTGCAAACGGGGTAAAGGCGGCACGGCCATCGGGCAGGGCACCGGTGTACTTGCCGTAGACCACGTTGGAGGTGATGGTCAGGATGGAGGTGGTAGCCTCGGAGTTGCGGTAGGTGTGGCGCTTCTTGATCATTTCGAGGAAGGTCTTGAGCAGCCAGACACCGATCTCGTCGGCACGGTCATCATCGTTGCCGTACTTGGGGAAGTCGCCCTCCACCTCAAAGCCGGTAGCCAGGCCGGTCTCGTCACGCACGACCTTGACCTTGGCGTACTTGATGGCGCTCAGGGAGTCGATGACGTGGGAGAAGCCTGCAATGCCGGTGGCAAAGGTGCGGCGCACATCGGTATCGATGAGGGCCATCTCAGCTTCCTCGTAATAGTACTTGTCGTGCATATACTGGATCAGGTTCAGCACGTTGACGTACAGACCGGCCAGCCAGTCGAGCATCTGGACGTACTTGGGCAGAACCTCGTCGTAGTTCAGGTACTCGCTGGTGATGGGGGCATAGTTGGGGCCGCACTGCTGGTGGCTCTTTTCGTCCACGCCGCCGTTGATGGCGTACAGCAGGCACTTTGCCAGGTTGGCGCGGGCACCGAAGAACTGCATCTCCTTGCCGGTCTGAGTGGCAGACACGCAGCAGCAGATGGAGTAGTCATCGCCCCAGACAGGCTTCATCACGTCGTCATTCTCGTACTGGACGGAGCTGGTGTTGATGGACACCTTTGCGGCGTACTTCTTGAAGTTCTCGGGCAGGGCGGAGGAGTACAGAACGGTCAGGTTCGGCTCGGGTGCAGGGCCCATGTTCTCCAGAGTATGCAGGAAGCGGTAGCAGTTCTTGGTGACCATGCTGCGGCCGTCCACGCCGATGCCGCCCACTTCCAGGGTGGCCCAGACGGGGTCGCCGGAGAACAGCTGGTTGTAGCTGGGGATACGGGCGAACTTGACCATGCGGAACTTCATCACCATGTGGTCGATCAGCTCCTGAGCCTGGGTCTCGGTCAGGGTGCCGTTGTCCAGATCGCGCTGGATGTAGATGTCCAGGAAGGTGGAGATGCGGCCCACGCTCATGGCAGCGCCGTTCTGGGTCTTGATGGCGGCCAGATAGCCGAAGTACAGCCACTGGCAGGCTTCCTTGGCATTCTTTGCGGGCTGGGAGATGTCATAGCCGTAGGCCTCGGCCATCTTCTTCATGCCCTTCAGGGCGTTGATCTGGCGCGCGATCTCCTCACGCAGGCGGATCACGTCATCGGTCATGGTGCCGTCGCCGCAGTTGGCAAGATCCTCCTGCTTGAACTGGATCAGGGCATCGATGCCGTACAGGGCCACGCGGCGGTAGTCGCCCACGATGCGGCCGCGGCCGTAGGTGTCGGGCAGGCCGGTGATGATGTGGGTGTGGCGGGCTGCCTTCATCTCGGGGGTGTAGGCATCGAACACAGCCTGGTTGTGGGTGCGGGTATAGTCGGTAAAGATCTTGTGCAGCTCCTCGCTGGGCTGATAGCCGTAGGTGGTGCAGGCCTGCTCAGCCATCTTGATGCCGCCGTAGGGCATAAACGCGCGCTTCAAGGGCTTGTCGGTCTGCAGGCCGACGATCTGCTCCAGATCCTTCAGATTCTCGTCGATATATCCGGGGCCGTAAGCGGTCAGACCACTGACGACTTCGGTCTCCATATCAAGCACGCCGCCCTTGGCGCGCTCTTCCTTCTGCAGCTTCTGCAGGGCACCCCACAGCTTGTCGGTAGCCTCGGTGGGGCCAGCCAGAAAGCTTTCGTCGCCGTCATAAGGGGTGTAGTTCTTCTGGATGAAGTCGCGAACATTGACTTCCTCTTTCCAGATGCGGCCCTCAAAGCCTTCCCACTGTTCAAAATTGATCATTGGAACCTCCTTGCTCCATTCCAGCGCAGTTAGCGCCATCTAACTATTGAGCCTTTGAAAAACCGCTCCTTAGCGGCTTTCTGGGGGCGGATCGGTCTGGGTCGTCGAGGCCGGGTGAGTCCCCACCCCCGGCAGCCTATTATTATAATAACAACGATTCTTAAAAAAAGCAATAGGAAACGAGTGGATTTTCCACAAACGCGGCAAAGGTTTCTTAGCAGAGTGCACAAAATCGGTGAAAATTTTACCCGTCTCCCGGGCCGCAAAATTTTTTTGCAGAAATTTTCAAAAACAGGGCTTGACAGTCATGGCAAACTATGATATCCTGTTGTCACGGCAAGGTTAGTTAAATCTAACTGAGGCTGCGAGACCTTCTGCAAGAGGTCTCATTCCTCCATTCCATACTCTCTTTTTCTTGGCAGGATGCAGCATTCTGGTTTGCTCTGTATCCGCCGCGCGGCACACAGGGCTCTGGTACGGCACTGTGCGCGAATGAAAACAAAAACGGGACACTCAGCTTGACCACCTGAGCGCCCCGATTTTTGTTTTGTAAGGAAAATAGCTCAGGCGGGCATATCGTTGCTCCTCTGGGTTCGCTTCAACCCTAAAAAGGGTGGAACCTCTGCCCGGGTCAGCCCCTTATCATGTGTCTTTTTCAGCTGGTATTCGTGCAGTGCAATGGAATCCAGCAGGTCGCGTTGATTCTGGGATGCTTTGTAATAGTCCACGCCAAAACGCTTGCAGACTGCACTGAGCTGGTCGAGCAGCTCCATAGTGTCGGCAGACATGCGGGAAACTTCGATATCCATCATTGTAAAGCCACCTTTCAGCTTAAGTATGTGTTGAAGAGGGAAAATGCGGCATTGTCGGCAATCATCAGCAGGGCAGGACCGCCAGAGTGCTTTGAAAATATTTGAACAGCGCCAAAATCACGAATGTAATGCCTGGCTAGTTCGTCGGTTTTTGCTTCAAAGGTCACCACTCCGTTTTTTCCGGAATCAATGGAAAGCTGGATGCCAAAAGCGATCATCATGTGTCCAATGCCAGAATATTTCTGCTTTTTGGAAATGGTAGGGTTGCTTTCCGGGTGGCTTTCGATATATTCGATATAGACGAACATGCTGGATTCCGTTTCACGGTAGGCACCCAGAGCAATGATTTCACCGGAATCAGTTCGTGCGGCATATTTTTCAAGGGAAGGATCCTCAATAAAATCACTTGTCCAATCCGTCTGCCAACCGGATTTCGTGGCGGCAAGGTCGGCAGTGGTTGCTTTGTCAATTTCAACAGGAACGACCACATTGCTTTCTGATGCGGTCACGAAATATTGTAAAGTCAATCAGCAGCACTCCCTTCTTTATTCAGTATAACGGAAGAACGAGAAAAAAGCAAGGAAAACAAAAACGGGACACTCAGCTTGACCACTTGAGTGCCCCGATTTTTGTTTTGTATGGATAAATAATTACTCTACAATATCTGTGTATGCAACATTGATGCAGGGGATTTCATCCGTAGTGTTGGTCAGTGCACGGGTAACTTCTGTCATACCGGTGAACTCGCCATAGATGATAACAATATCATCCTGCAAGACTTTGATTGCGTAATATTCATCATCGAGATAGTAGCCGTAGCCGTCGTTGTCGGTCTGGATGCGCCAGGCTTTATCATTGCTGAGCCAGCCGGCATCCATAATTTGCTGGACTTTGCCCACAATGGTGATTTTGTGTCCAATATACTGGTCAGGATATCTGCACAGGTCTTTATATTTGACGGTTTCGCATTCGGCTTTGTAGTCGTCCTCACTCAGTACAGGCTCGGAGGAAGCTTCAGAAGAAACTTCAGAAGCGGCAGAATCGGCTTCGGTACTGGAAGATACAACGGTACTGCTGGAAGAAATGCTGGATTCTGCTTTTTCACTGGATGTAGAAGTGCTCGTGCTGTTTGAGGTATTCGAGCTATTGCCGGAACTGCCGATCGCATATAGAATCACCAGCACAATGATTGCAATAAACCAACCGCGCTTATAGATGGGAGGCTTATTTTTGCCGCCGCAATGAGGGCAGACTTTAGCAGATGCGGCAATTTCCTGTCCGCAATGCTTGCAGGTAGTCATTTTGTCTTTTGCCATTTTGATTTCTCCTTCTGGTCTTTTTCATTTTTCTGCGGGTCGAGGATAAAGAAAAAGCCTTTTGTTAATAATACACCTGATAAGGTGTAAAGTCAATACATCTTATCGGATGTGAAGTATAGTCCTTTCAGGGGGCTTTACGATGTATTATTACGAGCGTCTGCGCGACCTGCGGGAGGATGCTGATCTGACGCAGAAGGAGGCCGGTGCGATTCTGAACACGACCCAGCAGCAGTATGCAAAATATGAGCTGGGGGTGCAGGAGATACCGACCCATCACCTGCTCCGGCTGGCGGATTATTACCATGTCAGCATGGACTATATCACAGGCCGTGCCGATTGGGAGGACGTGCAGATCCTGAATCTGCTTCAAACATGGAGCGCGGAACAGAAAAAACAGTTCCTGAAAAAGAACAGCAAAAAATAAACGCTTTGAGAAATTTACATCTCAAAGCGTTTATTTTATCTCTGGTTTATTCCACCGCATCCCTTAACATCTGGTAGATCACCGTGGCATCCCCATCGGGCGAGCGAAGGGTGACATAGGAGCCATTCACCTGACAGACTCCATCCGAATAGACGGTCAGGAGCAGGTTTTGGGTGGACGCGTCAGCATAGCGCAGGGTGACGCAATGGGCCTCATAATCGTGGGAATAAGACCGGGCGTTCTGGCTGAACTTTTTATAGCAGCTGACATTTTGCAGGAAATCAGAAAGCACTTGGTAGGTGTCATCCCCGGCGGAATAGGTATAAGTAACGATTTCCGACGGGCTCAGACTGACGGTATCCTCCACGCTGACGGAGACAGTGGTGCTCTTATTGATATCAGCCTTCAGGTCGATGCGGCGGTTAGAGACGAACAGCAGCACAAATAGTCCGACCCAGAGGGCCATTGTAGCGTAAAAACGGAGATTGCGATTTTTCATAGGCGTTCCCCTTTGGTTGGCCGCATGGCGGAGCGGCCTGAAATTTAAGAGATTACGCTTTCATTATAGTGCCAGAGGGCGCAGGCTGTCAACCGTTCTCCAGTCGCTTTTCTGCCACGAAGGTTCCCACGGCGCTGGCGGCGAACACAAAATAGTAGCTGGCGATGCGGAAAAGCATCAGGGTGCTCATGGCCTCGCCGCTGGTCATAAAGCCGCTGAACACCAGAAGAAAAGACGTTTCGATGGAGCCCATGCCCGCCACATTGGGGATGGCGTTGGAGAGAAAGAGCATCAGGCTGGTGAGCAGCTGCACCTGCCAGAAATCCAGCCCGCAGGAAAGCCCCATGAACCGGATGCAGAACCACGGCAGGGTAAACATCAGGAAAAGCTTGAAGGCCTGTAACGCAAAAATACGAACGCAGAGCCCCTTGTCCGTCAGCAGGTGGCGGCTTTCTTCGCTCAGGGTGTCCAGCTGCTCCAGCCACTTTTCCCGGCGGGTCTGCCACTTTTCGGTTTTGGGCAGATAGCCCATCGCCCAGCGGGCCAGCCGCTGCACCAGCGGCGAGACGCAGAGCAGCACCAGCCCCACGATGACCAGCGCAACCACACAGTAGGCGGCTGGCAGGTAGGACATCACGCCGCTGGTGTTGGCGGCGAGCCAGTGGTGCTGCAGCAGAAGCATCACGGTGGCATAGAGCAGAACAGTGGTCTTATGAAACACATACTGCAGGGTCATCAGGCCAACGCCGGGGCCCAGCGGCAGGCCGCAGTGGAGAAGATAGACGGACTCCATGGGCACAGCTCCGGCACCCAGACAGACCACATTGCCAAAAGTACCTACAAAAGAGGCATCAAAGCCATCCCGCAGGGTAAAGCTGGACAGGCGGCTGCGCATGATGAGCCAGCAGATGGCACCTTCCAACAGCGGGTAAGTCAGGCCGATAGCCAGTACCAGCAGCACCTGCCAGACGGTCAGCTGCGCCAGTGCGGCAGAGATCTCGGCCCAGTGGCTGCTGAAAATAAAGATAACAACGCAGGTCAGCGCCAGCAGCACCAACAGGGAAATGACCGCCTTTTTGCGGGAGGGCTGCTGGGGGGCGTTGGACTGTTTCATTGCGAAGGGCTCCTTTCTGGATGTTATTTGCAGTATAACACAGCAGGAGCCCGTTTTTGTGAACTGGAACAAAATTTTTCCCGTCACTTTGTAGGATATGATAAAAAATCCTTTGTCCAACCGCTCGGTCTCACATTCGCTTGACGGAGAGGTTGGACAAAGGATGAGTGTGCTGAAACGCGGTATTTACTTTTTCGCTGTTAGATCTTCCACAGCAGCCTTGAGCGTTTCCTCAAAGGCTCCCTTGGAATAATACTTTTCGTACATTTTACGGCAATCAGTCCGCATAGAAGCGAGCTTTTCCGGGTTTTCGATGGCGCGGGCCAGCAGGTCAGCCAACTGCTGGGGGTCATCATCGTGGTAAACAAAGCCATCCACGCCCTCGGTGATGAGCCCGGCAGTGCCGGTATGCTCCGACACGATGGAAGGCTTGCCGAAGATCAGGCCCTCGGTGACGAAGGTGGGCATGGGGTCATCACGGGACGCGCAGACCAGGCAGCTGCACTGCTCCATCAGGCTCTTGATCTCGTCACGGGTGAGCCGCTTGCAGTAGAACACATTCTCTGGATAATCCGCCGTCAGCGCACGGACGGAATCCATCATTTCTTTGTCGGAAGCCTGTCCCACAAAGAGGAAGGATGCCTTTTCCCGCAGCTCGGGCGGCAGCAGCCGGATGGCCTTACAGAAGATGTCGTGTCCCTTGCGGCGCTCGAAGGAGCCGACGGTGGCGAACAACGGGCGGCCGCAGTTATAGCCCAGATCGGTGCGGACAAAGTTTTCTGCCGCATAGTCGGGCAGACCATAGACCAGCTGCCGGATCTCAAAGTTGGGCCGGACAGCATGCATGGCGTTGGCGGCGTGGTAGCCCACCGAGTAGACCTTTACGTTTTCGCTCAGCTCCGTGGGGATCTGGTGGGCGATGTGGGGGTAGCCTGCAAAGGCATCGTGGAGCCACCACAGGGTGGGTACTTCGGTGCCGCTGAGGGCGCGCACCGCCCGGGCCATGACCACGGTGTTGGCAATGACGAAATCGGCGCAGAACGCCAGCCCCCACACATCGGAGGCGTTGCGGCAGGCTGAGCGGGTGACCACGGCGGCACCGGCATCGAGGAACAACTGCAATGAGCCACCCTCACTGGGGCCCAGCACGACCACCTCGTAGCCCATGCTGCGCAGCACCGGCACGGCACTCACCAGTACGATGGGGGCGCCGGTCATATCCAGCACATGGCTCATAATGAACGCCCGCTTGCTGTGGGCAGAGAACGCATCCTCGGCGCAGATGCCGCGCTCGTAGTGGAGCAGGGCCTGCGGAATGCGGACAGGCTTTTCGCAGAGCTGTGCGGCCAAAATCAACAGCTCGGTGACGTTTTCTGGATCATGGGCTGCGGCACGGCAGCGCTCCAGCAGGGCGCGGCTGACCAGTGCACAGCGGCTCTCGGCCAGGTGGGCATTGCTCTGGTACAAGGCCGTTGCCCCGTTGAAGCCGAACACGGCGTTGCAGACCGCATAGTCGGCCCCGGCCTGCAGCGCGCGGGCAAAGCACATCAGGGCGGTGGTCATGCACTCCACATCCTCGGCTACCAGCAGCACACCATCCACGCTGCTGGTCAGCTCGCCATCCAGCCGGGTCACAAACCGGAACTTGCGGTGGAGCTGATCGGCCAATGTGGCCTGCAGGGCGGTGCTGCGGTTGGGGGCGTAGACCAGCAGATAGGTGCTCTGGGTGTTGTGATATTCCTGCGCGGCAAGCTGCTTCTGCTGCAGGACACTGTAACGATTATACATGGCGGTCCCCCTGTCAGTTGCCGCGGCGGAACAGGTCCAGCAGGCGGCGGATGGGAGCCGTGAGCTTCCAGCTGCTGCTGGCCAGCACGCCTTCCAGCGAGGTCTCGTAGGCATCACTCTTGGCCTGCAGGGCGGCGTTTTTCTGGTGCAGCTGTGTGATCTCCTGCTGCAGGGCAGCCAATGCCTGCTGCTTGTCGGCCACAGCCTGTTCCAGCTCCGAGATATGGTGCTTTTCGCTGTCCTTGTTCTTTTGCAGCAGCTGGACACTTTCCAGCACGGCGCAGAACAGCGGCTCGTCGGTCAGGGCCTCCAGCGGGAAGTAGCAGTAGCTCACCACCAGCTTCATTCCGGCGGGGTACTGATTCAGACCATCCAGCCGGTAGTTGGGGTCATCGCCCAGGAACAGGGTAGTATCACCCTGTAAATTCAGGCCATTGGCCGGGTGCCAGACAATCCGATCATCGGAAAAAATCAGCTTGGTCACGCAGCAGGGCAGCTCGCCCGGGTCGAACCGCAGGCCCTGTGCGGTCACGGGCAGCTCAAAGGTGGCGGTCACAGAACCGGTCAACTCATCCGTCACGCAGTCGGGGGCGGTCAGGGTGTCCTTTTCCGAAAAGCCGAAGCCTGCATCATAATAGAGCAGGGGCTGCAGCAGGGTAGGCGAGTCGGTGTGCATTTCGCGCTGGGGATGGGCCGCAAGGTAGGATTGCACCTCTTTTTCCAGAGCAAGACAGCGCTCTGCCAGGCGGGAGTTTCCCTCATCCGAGAGCTTGAGCTGCCGTTCCAGCTCAATGATCTTGTCCTGCAGAGCCGCAGTGCTTTCAGGAGCTGCGTTGTTCATAACCAGATTCTCCTCATTTCTTATTTCACTTCAGCGGGGGGAAAGCCCTCCGCATAAAATCAATGCTTGGCCGCATAATGCCGTGCCTCCGGCTCGGGATGCCGGGCAAAACGGCGGCGGGGCGCTGCTTTGGCCTGCTTTTCCCGGCGGGAGGTGAGCCAGAATCTCAGATCCCGGCGGCGTACCAGCAGCTCGCAGATGAGCAGGGTGGAACCCAGAGAAAGGGTGAACTGCAGCACCATGCCCAGCACCGGGTGGGCTGCAAATTTCTGGGGCATCAGATACCAGGGAATGGCTGTCAGCTCCACGGTGTGGACGCAGAAGATGAACAGCGAACGGCGGCCAATCGCCTGGACGGCATGGATGACGATATTATCCACCCTGCGCTGGAACCAGATAACGATGGAAAGGATGCCCAGACCCGTCACGGCATCCAGCAGGATGCTCACGGGGCCAAAGGTCCACTCGGCCATGGAGACGCAGTCGGTGCTCTGGGTGAGCAGCACCAGTACCGCCACGGCCAGCGCGGAGAGGATCATGCCCCGGCGCAGGCGGGGCGAAAGGGGCTTCTCGAAGATCTTGTGCTTCTTTGCAAGGTAGCCCACATAGAGGGCGGGCACCGTTACCATACCCTGTCCGATGCAGAAGGGGGTCTCCCAGGTGATGCAGATGCCCCAGCCTAACAGCATGGTGCCCAGCACCGCCCAGTTTATGTACTGCTCCGGGAAGATGTTCAGGATGATATCCAGCAGGATCCATGCGATCATCAGGGAAAGAAGATACCACATGGGGCCGCAGGAAAAAAATAACTGACCGAAATAGGTGGCCGTGTGGGGCAGGCCCAGTGCGAAGCCGCCCAGAACCTTGTAAGTCTCATAGGTGGCGTTGTGCAGATTGCCGAACATGGTGTAGTGGACAATAAAATGGAACACCGTGGTGGCGATGCCGGTATAGATGTAAGGTTTGAGCAGCGTCTTGCACTGCTGGTCGATGCACTTGCCGATGGAGCGCTTGCGGAAGCCGTAGCCGCTGGCAATGTAGAACGCAGCCATCAACGCCTCGCGATAGGCAAACATAAAAAAAGTGAGCGGGTTGATGCTGCTGGCATCGCCCATCGGGTATAACTCGCCGGTGTGAGCAAAAACGATGGTCAGCATTCCGATGCCCTTGAGCAGGTCGAACATGCCCAGCGAATTTGCGGTGCGGCGTTTGGTTCCCTCCATAAAGGTCCTCCTTTGCGCCGCACCCCCCGCCCGGGGTGGCAGTTTTGCCGGATTTCTGGCGCATACTGTTGAAAAATAGAGATATTTATAATAAGTATAATGCTTTTTCCCGTTGCTGTCAATCAAACGCTTGGGGGTAGGGCAGGGGTGGATGCCAGAAAAAAGTGTACCACACTCACGGCCCGCCCGCAACAAAAGGCAGGATTTACATCTGGCTGCACAGATTGAAAGCAAGTTTAAGTTGCATATTTGCGCAATTAAATCTTGCTTTCAGCTTTGCGATGCGGTATACTCTAGGCTAGAGTGCCCAGAAGCTTCCACTGGATAGAAACAGATGGGATTATTTTGACAAAAATGAACAAGGAGTGTAGAATAATGGCAAACAAGGCTTGCTATGAGGTAGTGACTGCGGCAAAGATGCCGATGACCGTTTTTGATATGATCTCTGCGATGCAGGATAAATATGCCGACCGTGTGGCTTTCCGCTATGTGGAGGGCAAGGATACCGTTGTGGAAAAAACTTACGCTCAGTATGTGCAGGACATCCGCAAAATGACCGGCTATCTGCAGCAGGAGCTGGGAAACCCCAAGGGCAAGAAGGTCGTCATCCTCAGCCGCACCAACTATGAGTACGGTGTCGTGGTGTTTGGCACCATGATGGCGGGGGCTGTCATTGTTACCCTGAACCAGGGCAAGACCTGGGCCGAGCTGGAATACGAGCTGGGCCTGACCGAGCCCGACCTCATCCTGAATGACGGCATCGACTACGGCTACCGCGCCCAGCTGGAGGCCGCTTACGGCGGCAAGCTCCGCCCCATGGATGTCTGGAAGGATGCCGCCCCCGCCGAGCTGTCCAACCGCATTGACCACGAGGGGCTGCTGATGCTGATGTTCACCTCCGGCACCACCGGCCGCAGTAAGGGTGTCATGCTGAGCGAGAAAAACTATTTCGGCGCCAGCCAGATGTATATCAACGGCCAGAAGGTCATCCCCGAGATTGAGGAGAAACTGGCCCCCCGGTATCTCGATCGGGTCGTCAGCCACTTCACGCTGGTGCCCATGTTCCATCTGGCCGGTTTCATCTGTTACTTTGTCTACGGCATCCAGGGCTGGAGTCTGAACCTCTGCTGTGATGCCCGCGACCTGCGCCGGGATATGAGCCTGATGCACAGCGATGCCATGTCCACCCCGCCGGTGCTGGTGGAGATGATCTACAACGAGATCAAGCGCGGCCACGCCGACCGTCTGAACGGCCTGTGGAACCTGAGCTGCAGCTCCGCCATCCTCGACCCCTCCATCCTGAGCTATCTGGTGGAGCATGGTGTCTACATCAACCAGTGCTACTCCATGACCGAGCTGGCCGGTTACGGCCTGCTGAATGTGGCTCAGGATGGCGACCATCTGCGCGCTCTGGGCAAGCCGGATGGCTTCTGCGAGGTCAAGGTGGACGAGACCGGCGAGATCTGCGTCCGCGGCGACTGTGTCATGCTGGGCTACTATAAGGACCCCGAGGCCACCGCCGAGACCATCGACAAAGACGGCTGGCTCCACAGCGGCGACCTGGCCCGTGTGGACGATGAGGGCTATTTCTATATGACCGGCCGCAAGAAGAACCTCATCATTCTGGACAGCGGCGAGAACGTGAGCCCTGAGGAGCTGGAAAAGCTGCTGGGCAAGTGCGATGCCATCAAGGAGTGCATCGTCAAGGAGATGGGCAAGAAGATCGGCACCATTGTCTGTTGTGACGATGACAAGCAGCAGCAGGTCAAGGACTTCGTCACCGAGCTGAACCGCACCCTGCCCATGTATAAGCGCGTCTCTGTGGTGGAATGCAGCAAGCAGCCCCTGCCCCGCAACGCCCTGGGCAAGCTGCTGCGCAAGTAAAACAGAATATGACCGGACAGAAAAAGGAGCAGAGCATGGTAAACAACGTCTATGATCTCGTCACCCGAACGATGGAGAAGAAATTTCCTCGGCGGGTGGCCTTCCGCTGGGTGGAGGATGCCACCGGCACTGTGCGGGAAAAGACTTACGCCCAGTACGCACGGGATATCCGCCGTGCTGCTGCCTGGTTTGCCCGGAATATCCCTGATATCGAGGGGAAGCGGGTGGCGCTGCTCAGCAAGAACTGTTACGAGTACGGCGTGAACACCTTTGGCGCTGTGATGGCCGGTGCTGTGCTGGTGACGGTGAACCAGAAAAAGACCTGGGACGAACTGAGCTGGGAGCTGGGGCTGGCCGACCCCGCCCTCATCCTGAATGATGGGGTGGATTATGGCTGCCGTGCCCAGTTGGAGGCCGCCTATGGGGAGCGCTTGCGGCCCATGGATGTCTGGAAGGATACCGACCCGGGTGAACTGGAACGGAAGATCGACCCCGATGCCCTGATGGTGCTGATGTTCACCTCCGGCACCACCGGCCGCAGTAAGGCTGTTATGCTGGCAGAGCGGAATTTCTTCACTGTCATGCAGATGCACGTTGCCATGGGCGACCACATGCTGGACTTCAAGCACCGGCAGCTGCCCGAGGACAGAAACGATGTCCTGAGCAACTTTGCCGTCCTGCCCCTGTTCCATCTGGCTACCTTTATCTGTCTGTTTTCCTGGACCTTCAAGGGCTGGGCCCTGAACCTCTGCAGCGACGCGCGGAATTTTTACCGGGATATGGGGCTGATGCACAGCGATTCCATCGCCGTGGCCCCGGTGCTGATGGAACGTATTTACAAGGATGTCAAGCGGGGCCGTGCCGATAAGCTGAACGGCCTGTGGAACCCCTGCGGCAGCTCTGCCATGTTCGACAGTGAGATGCTGCTGCGCCTGGTGGAGAGCGGAATGTATCTCACCCAGTGCTACGGCATGACCGAGACCTGTGGGGATGGTCTGGTGAACTACGCCCAGGCAGAGCCCCACATCCGGGCACTGGGCAAACCGGACGGCCACTGCGAGTACAAGCTGGATGAGAACGGCGAGATCTGCATCCGGGGCGGCTGTGTCATGCTGGGCTACTATAAGGATCCTGAGGCCACCGCTGAGATCATAGATGCGGACGGTTGGCTCCATACCGGTGATCTGGCTCGTGAGGACGAGGACGGCTACTATTATATGGTGGGCCGGAAAAAGAACCTCATCATTCTGGGCAGCGGTGAAAACGTGAGCCCCGAGGAGCTGGAAACCCGGCTCAATGCCTGTGCCGAGGTGCAGGAGTGCGTGGTAAAGGAAATGGGCAAAAAGATCGGCGCGGTGGTCTATTGTACCGCCGACAAACAGGAAGCTGTCCGGGCCTTTGTTACCGAGTTGAACCGTACCCTGCCGCTGTATAAGCGCATCACCGCCGTGGAGTTCAGCGCCGAGCCCCTGCCCCGCAATGCCATGGGCAAGCTGCTGCGCAAATAAGGGCCGCTTTTGTGGTTGCATTTCCCCCATAAAACAGGTATTATAAACACAGGAATGCTGCCTGTTCCGGCTAAACCGGGGCGGCGTGTGGCATACTGAAACCGCGCCCTTGAGGGGCGGCGAAAAAATCCCTTACGGAAAGGAAGTTTTTTTGATGGAAAGAGCAGAAATCGTGTCTCAGATCCTGGCAATTCTCGAGGATGTAGCGGAGATCTCGCCCGAAGATGTCAACGAAAACAGCGTTATGATGGATGATCTGGATCTGTCCTCCATGGAGATCCTCACCGTCGTGGCCGACCTGGAGGAGACCTTTGGCCTGCGCATCCCCGAAAAGGAACTGCGCAACTTTGTCACCATCGGCGACCTGGCGGATTATCTGACCGAGAACGCGGGGTAATTCCGGATGAACGCAGAGCAGCGCGCGGTGTTTCAGGGCATCGTCTATTATTACCGTGAAAATCAGGTCATCTGCCGCTATCAGGCTATGCTGAAGGATGCCATTGACCCGGCGCTGCTTCAAAAAGCGCTGGATGCCGCCCGTCCGCTGGCGGAGTATTATTTCTGCCATGTGGTGTGGGAAAGGCGGGAGGCCCGCCTTGAGCCAAACACTGCCCCCTGCCATGTGCGGCAGGGCAGCGCCCAGCCGAAAATCCCCGAGGAGACCAACGGGTATCTCTTTTCGCTGGGGTATGAAGGGCAGACGATCTATCTGGACTGGTTCCACTTCCTGGCCGATGGCCGGGGCGGCTCGCCCTTTTTCACCCTGCTGCTCAAGCAATACAGCAACCTGCGCTATGACGCCGGTTTTGTCTGCGAAGCCCTTGTCTCCGACCCGCCCTACGATGTGGAAGAGCTGCTGGCCCGTTATCCGGAGAGCCAGGTGACGAACGATATGCAGAAGGACGTGCTCCAAATTCACGAGGGAACGCCCCATTTCCAGCGCCTGCGGCTCGAAAAGCAGAGCCTTGTGGAGTTGGCGCAAAGGGAAGGCGTGAAGCCCTTCAGCGCCCTGATGGGTCTTGCCTGCCAGGCAGCCCAGCAGTATCTGGAAAAGAATGAACTTGTGTACAGCTATGCCGCCGATACCCGCGCGGCGCTGGGTGTGCCGAACGCCCTGTACAACTGCATCGCGTCCTTCCAGCTGCCCTTGCAGCTGGAACCACAGGCCCGGCTCCACAGCTTTGCCAAGCAGCTGGACGCGGACATCCGCGCCAGCCTGACCCCGGAGCGCCGCCTGTTCCGCATGGCCGAACAGATGGGCTGGGTGTATCAGGTGTTCCGGCAGAAGGCCGCGCTCAAGATCAAAAAGCGTGTGTTCCAGATGGGCGAGTACATCAGCGGCTTCCCGGCAGATTTCTGGGTCAGCTATATTGGCAGCCCGCTGCAGCCTCACAGCCCGGAGCTGGAGGATTACCTGACCGATTTCCAGACCTGGGTGCTGCCGGATGGCGCATCCCTTGCCATGGAGGTCACCAGCCTGCACGGCGTGCTGACCTGCTGTATTGAGAACAAGGTGGACAAACCCGGCTACCTCGAAGCCCTCCGTGACGTGATGGAGCGGGAAGGGGTCAAGGTGCTGGAAGCGGTACATATTTCCTGAACGTAAAACAAGCTGTTCTGAGAAAGCCTAGGGCTTTGCCAGAACAGCTTGTTTTTATGTCGTGCTGGTGGGCCGGATGCTGACCTCACCGTGCCGGAGGGCGGTTTGCCGACCGCCCTCCCGCTCTACTACCAGACGGCCTGCATCATCGATGAACAGAGCCTTTGCAGCGTAGGTCTCGGCCCCGGTGCAGACGGTGACCCAGTGGCCCGGTACAAAACAGCGGGCCCGGTATTCGTCCAGACAGTCAAAGGCAGGGCAGAGGGAGAGCAGCTCCCGGGCAATGGCTCCGGCCAGCGCGGCCCGGCTGACAGGGGCGGGCCCGCCGGGGTAGAGACTGCCCGCGGTGCGGGCCAGCTCCTCGGGCCAGTCGGCAGGGGAAGAGGTCAGGTTGAGCCCGATGCCCACCACCAGCCATTCCAGCTGGCCGCTCTCTATGTCGGTGCCCGCTTCGGTCAGGATGCCGCAGACCTTTTTGCCCTGATAGTAGAGGTCGTTCACCCACTTGATGCCCAACTCCAGCCCGCACAGGGTTTTGACCACCCGGGCCACGGCCACCGCCGCGCTGATGGTCACGCTCTGGGCATCTGCGGCGGAGAGGGCGGGCCGCAGAATGAGGGAGAGGTAGACCCCCTTCCCGGCAGGGCTCTCGAAGCGCCGCCCCAGCCGTCCACGGCCTGCCTGCTGGTACGCTGTAAGTACCAGTGTGCCGTGGGACGCGCCGCCCAGTGCCAGCTGTTTGGCGGTCAGGTTGGAGCTTTCCAGACTGTCATAGAGGCAGATGGGGGCAGGGTAGGGGCCTACCGCTTCAACACAGAAGGGGTCACCGCCTGCCAGCCGGTAGCCACGGCGGGGGGCGGGATCCAACGCATAGCCCTGCGCCGCCAGTGCCTGCGCCGCCTTGTGGATGGCCGCGCGGCTCACGCCCAGCGTTTCGGCCAGCTGCTGGCCCGAAATATAGGCTCCCTCCGCCGCCGAAAGCGCTTGCAGCAGCGCTTGTCTGGTACTGCCAGCCATGGAAAACACCTCCCTCTTATAGTATAATGATATTATAGCATAACTCAAAGCGTTGCAAAAGAGACTTGCTCGTTATGCCAAGGGCTCCCCTATTAGGGGAGCTGGCACGCGAAGCGTGACTGAGAGGTTTAATCCGTACTTTTTCAAAATTTTTGCAGGAAACCCGCTTTTTAATTCGTATTCAATTACAGAACGGCAGGAAAGGAGGGGGGCAGACCATTGACAACATTGGAATTCAATGCGCTGGTGCGGCAGTATCAGGGGCTGGTCTATACGGTCTGTCACCAGCTGGTGCCGGACGAGGGCGATGCCCAGGATCTGGCCCAGGAGACCTTTCTGGCCGCATGGCGGGCCATCGACCGCTGCCCGCCCGGGTACGAAAAGCAGTGGCTGGCGCGTATCGCTTCCAACAAAGCCAAGGACTATCTGCGCAGCGCATGGGTGCGGCGGGTGAACACCCCGGGTGATGCGGTCCTTGCGCTGGAAGGCGCGCCGCCCGGTGCCGACCCGGAACAGCAGGTGCTCGATGCCATGAGCGAAGAGACCCTGACCGAGAAGATCCTGGGAATGCGAGAGCCCTACCGCACCCCCTGCCGTCTGATGCTGTTGGAGGGCCACACCGCCGCCGAGGCGGCGGCCCTTTGCGGCAGGCCCCAAAAGACGGTGGAAGCGCAGATCTACCGGGCAAAGAAAATGCTGGCGGAGCAGATCCGCCAGGAAAGGAGGAGTGAGGATGGAATTGTTTCGTGAGGATGGCTGTATGACCGATGATGGCTTTCGTGCCATGATGGACGGCCAGTTGGATGAGCTGGGCAGGCTGGAAGCCGCCGAACATCTCTCCTACTGTGACCAGTGCATGGATCGCTATACGGCCCTGCTGACCGCCGACGCGCTGGAAACGCCGCCCAGAGGGGTGCAGGGTGCCGTAATGGGCACGATCTGGGCGCGCCTGATGCAGAACACCTATGGCCGGGCTGCCGTGGCCGGTGTGGCCGCCGTGCTGGCCCTGACCATGTGGCGGAGCGGGGCGCTGCAGCAGATCATCCAGGTTGGTGCCGGACAGGAAACAGGATTGAGAACCGAGCAAAGCCAGCTGTGGGAGCCCGGGCAGAATGACCCGGCTCCTGAAAACACCCTGCCGTACCAGCCCATTGAGGATGACCGGACAGAGACAGAACAGGAACAGCTGGGTAAGCCGGTTGAGACCAAGCAGGATCGCCGCTATGCCGGCGAGGGTTCCTCTTTGCTCCAGAAGCTGTTTACCGATGTGACCGATAAAATTGCGGGCAACGCCCAAAACACTGAGAAATGAGGGAAAAACGTATGAAGAAAAATGGTGTCCTGACCCTGTTGTTCGCCTTTATCCCGGGCGCGGGCCAGATGTATCAGGGGTATATGAAGCGGGGCCTTTCGCTGATACTGATGACAGCCGCCATCTGTATGGCTGCGGCGCTCATCTCGCCCGTTGCGTTCGCACTGATCGTCGTGTTCATGTACAGCTTTTTTGATACCTTCAATCTGCGGGCACAGATCAGCATGGGCACCGCCCCGGAGGACGATTATCTGGTTCATTTCGACCCGCAGGATAAGCGTCTTGCCCGGATGATGCTGGACAGCCACAAGTTGGTGGGCTGGTGTCTCATCGCCGTCGGCGCTCTGGTTGCCTACAATAATATCATTATGAGCACCCTGGGCGATATCCTGTGGCGCTGGGGCCAGAAATCCCCGGTGTGGCGGGTCATCTATCTGGTGATGGATCAGCTGCCCGAGGTGGTGGTCTGCGTGGCGCTCATCCTGTGCGGCATCTGGCTGGTGCGGGGGCCAAAGGGCAAAAAGACTGCACCGGAAGCCGCCGCGGCCGACGATACCGATTTTCAGGAGTACCAGCCGGAAAAGCGGATGCCCGGCCTGCTGGATCACTTTGCCCGCAAGGCGGACCCCGATGTGACCGGTGAGGTGACTCTAGACACGGAGGAAAACGACGATGGACGAGACGATGAATAATGCCCCGCAGGCAGAACGTCCGGCCCCCAAGGCCCCTGAAAACGTTCCGGTGCGCCGGGTAGGCACCGTGACGCTGGGCGTCTGTCTGATCGCCGCCGGTGTGCTCTTCCTCTGCTATTTCTTTGTGCCAAACTTCAACTGGGAGTTGGCGCTGAAGATCGCCCCGGCGGCAGGGCTCATCCTGCTGGGGTGCGAGGTGCTCTACTTTGCCGCAAAGCCCCAGCGTTGGAAGTATGATTTCCTCTCGGTATTCCTCTGCATCGTGCTGATGGTCAGCGCCTTTGGCGGAGCCTGCCTGATGGCGGCCTTTGACTTTGCCCTGCGCGAGGGCGAGTTCTGGATCGAGTACGATGCCCGGCAGGAGCATGTCCTGACCGACGAAGAACGGGAATATCTCCGCAACGAACTGGACGATGGTACCGGCCCCAACCTCGACGAGGAAAACGCCGACAGCACCGCCGCTTCCCACACGGAAGCGTGAGCGATACGAAAAAAATATCCCTGCGATACAAAAGATACCTTTTACAGATAACACCTCTCAGGGTATACTGAATGCGTACCCGGACGAGGGGTGCTCGAAGAAGAAAGTGTAAAACGAACCGCCACGGCTTTGAAGTCACCGTGGCGGTTCGTTTTTATATACAAAATCAAAAATTACCGTGCGCTGCGCCTAGCGTAAAACTCCCGGCGTGCCTTGAAATAGCACTGAGGGCACATGCTGACATACTGCACGTCATTCTCAAGGTCGATGGCGACCTGCTCGCCCTCAAAGACGAACTGACCGTTGACCTTGCGGCAGTTGCAGGTGGCCTTACGGCCGCAGGTACAGATGGTTTTCATCTCCTCGATGGTATGGGCCAGCTCCAGCAGGCGGGTGGAGCCGGGGAAGCCCTTGAGGGAAAAGTCCGACCGCAGGCCATAGCAGATGACCGGGATGTTCAGGTCTACCGTGACCATGAACAGCTGCTCGGCTTGCTCTTGGGTGAAGAACTGACTCTCGTCGCAGAGAACACAGGCCAGCGGCTTTTCCCCGGCGGAGGCTGCGCGCACAGCCTCGAACACATCGACCTCGGGCGGGATGAGCAGATCTGCCTTGCGGCGCACGCCCAGGCGGCTGACCAGCTCGCCGCCGCCCTTGGTGTCCACCTGGGGCTTCAGGATGAGCACCCGCATCCCCTGCTCCTCGTAGTTGTGGGCCACCTGCATCAGGGCGGTGCTCTTGCCGCTGTTCATTGCGCCGTAACGGAAATACAGTTTTGCCATGAAAATCTCCTTACCAGAACAAAGGCTTCCCCCTGCATGAGGGAAGCCTGTTTTTTATATTGGATGTGCGGCCTTAATCCTGATTGCGCAGGCGGTAGCCCAAGCTCATCAGGCTGTCGCCCAGGTGGACGTTCTCCACAACGACATCGGGGTAGGGCACCGACAGGTCATAGTGGGAGAAGTTCCAGAAGCCCTTGATGCCCATTTCCACCAGCCGTCCGCTGACGGCCTCGGCACCACTGCGGGGCACACAGAGCACGGCCACCTCGGGCTTGTGCTCGGAGCAGAAGGCCTCCAGCTCGTCAATGTGCAGGATCTGGATGCCGTTGATCTCTTTGCCTACCTCGCTGGGGGAGTTATCAAAGGCGGCGATCAGCTTGTAGCCGTTGGTATCGGTGGTAATAAAGCGGCTGACCGCCTTGCCCAGGCGGCCGCAGCCGATGAGGATGGTAGGCAGCCTGTCGCCATTGCCGAACAGCAGATGCTCCAGAATGGAAAGCAGGTTCTCCACCGAGTAACCGATGCCCTGACGGCCATTTACGTCACCGATGCAGTTGAAGTCCTGCCGCACCTGCGAGGCCGTGGTGCCCATCTGGGCGGCCAGTTCGCGGGAAGAGATACTGGTGATGCCGTCGTTCTTCAGTGTCCGCAGATAGCGGTAATACTTGGGCAGGCGCTTGATTACCGGAAGGGAAGCTTTGCCGGGAGTGTTCATGGAAGTGGTTCTCCTTTCATCCAAAAGGCGTGCCGGTCTCTTTGCACCCCGCAAGGTGCACCGGCAGTTAAGATCTTTTTTGGACAATAATGATATATCCTTGTCAATCTTATTCTTATATAAAGTATACCGCAATGATATAGAATGTCAAATCCTCTGGGGGAAATTTTTTCAAAGTTAACAAATTTTAATCGTGAATAATCCCCGCCGCCCCGGGAACACTGTGAAAAACACCCCGAGGAGGAGCCAATATGCCGGAAGATGAGAAGGAGACCGTAGATCAGCAGCGGCTGGAAAAGGAACAGCTGGAGGATCTGGGCACAGTGTGGCGTACCCGCGGCCCCCATGCCATCCACTGCCTGACCGTCATCGGGCAGATCGAGGGCCATGTGGAAGCACCGCAGGGCCAGAAAACCACCAAGTACGAGCACGTCATCCCTCAACTGGTGGCCGTGCAGGAGGA
>CALDLZ010000136.1 GCA_937915335.1 uncultured Faecalibacterium sp. | reverse complement strand
TGGAGGTGCCCACTTTAACGACGATGCGCATAAACTTAACCCTTTCCCATTTCCTTTGTTTTATCGTAGGCGGCGATCACGGCATCGGTCACCGCACCGCGGAAGCCATGCTCTTCCAGCACCCGCACGCCCTGAATGGTGCTGCCGCCGGGGCTGCACACCGCGTCCTTGAGCTCGCCGGGGTGTTTGCCGCTTTCCAGCACCAGTTTGGCACTGCCAAGCACCATCTGGGCCGCATACTCCTGGGCTTTGGCACGGGGCAGACCGCAGGCCACGCCGCCGTCTGCCAGCGCTTCGATGAATTGATACACCCAGGCCGGACCGCAGCCGGAAACGCTGCTTGCCGCGTCCATCAAGCCCTCCGGCACCGGGTCGAGCCGACCGGCAGGAGCCATCAGCTTGCAGAACTCCGCTTCCTCCTCGGCAGTCACATGGGAGGAGCAATACTGGATCATGCCAGCACCCACCGAAGCCGGGGTGTTGGGCATGATGCGGATCACAGGATAATCCTCGCCCGCCATCTCCTGAATGCGGGCGATGGAAAGGCCGGCCGCCATGCTGCAAAGGATAAAGCGATTGGGCCGCTCGTTCAGAGTGAACTTGAGCAGGGCCAGCATCGCCTCCATCATCTGGGGCTTGACGGCCAGAAAGATCAGGTCGCAGCGGCCTGCCACCTCATCGTTAATGGTGGTATTGCAGCCCAGTTCCGCGGCCAGCTTTTCTGCCTTGGCGGCGGTGCGGTTGGCAAGAAAAACATTCTGCGGGTCAGTGGCTCTGCAAACTGCCCGCGCGATGGCACCGCCCATATTTCCACAGCCTAAGAATCCGATGGTCTTGATCATACTTACCCCTCCCTTTCTCTATCAGAAAGAAACAACCGGAACGCGTGATCGCTCCTTGCACCCCATTGTAAGCGCCCGGGGGCAGAAAATCAAGAGGGAAGCCCCCGGGAAAAACGACAAATTAGAAGCTCGTCGGATGAAAATAGTAAAGTGTGTAAAAAACTTATCAGGAAGAATGATTTTAAACTTGCCAAACACGGTCGAATTGCGGTATAGTATAAAGGAAGTGTTCTTACTTCTTTGGCCCAAAGGGCGGCCACCACGTTCAGCAGTGCACCCCGCGCTGCTGGGAAAGGATGGATTTCGTGTCACAAACCACAAAGAGAGCGCTGGAGGCATCGCTGAAAAAGCTGCTGCTCCAGAAGCCGCTGAATAAGATCACCATCAACGATATCACTGAGGACTGCGGTGTGAACCGCATGACCTTCTACTACCACTTCAAGGATATCTACGATCTCGTGGACTGGATCATGGTCGAGGATGCCGCCAAGGCATTGGAGGATAAGCCGACCTTTGATACCTGGTCGGAAGCCTTTCTGGATATCCTGCGGCAGGTACAGGAGAACAAAGTGCTGGTGATGAATGTCTATCGTTCCATGAGCAGGGAACAGGTGGAGCAGTACTTGTATAAGCTGCTGGACCCCATGCTGCGAGAGTTCCTGGATCGCAACGCGCAGGGCTTTACCGTGCAGGATGCTGACAAGCAGTTCATCATCGACTTTTACAAGTACGCACTGGTGGGCATGGCACTGGAGTGGATCCGCAAGGATATGAAGGAAGACCCCGTCCGTATGACGGAGCGTCTGAACGTTCTGCTTCACGGCGATTTCGAGCGGGCGCTCCGCCGCTTCCGCACCGACCGCGGCTCCTCCGATCTCGACGATTGAGGAAAATTTTATCATTCCGGGCACCGTGATGGGTTTTCTATCACGGTGCTTTTTCTGTTTATGGTCTTCCATTTGACAAAATGTTACAGTATAGTCAGCGCAAAATGAAAGGTGAAAAACCTGGAAACCACAGCAAACGGAGGGAATAGAATGTATTATTCCAGCGGGAACTACGAGGCATTTGCGCGCCCGAAAAAGCCTGCGGGAGTGGAACGGAAATCAGCTTATCTTGTGGGCACCGGCCTTGCGGCGCTGACCGCCGCCTGCTACCTTGTCCGGGACGGGCAGATGAAGGGGGAGCATGTCCACCTGTTTGAACGTGGGCCCATCCCCGGCGGTGCTTGCGATGGCTGCCAATACCCTGGGATCGGTTATGTAATGCGGGGCGGCCGGGAAATGGATGACCATTTCGAGGTCATGTGGGATCTGTTCCGCTCGATCCCGTCGCTCGAGACCGAGGGGGTCAGTGTACTGGATGAGTACTACTGGCTGAACAAGGCAGACCCCAACTACTCACTCTGCCGTGCCACCGAGAAGCAAGGACAGAATGCCCACACTGACGGCAAGTTCGGATTGTCGGATCAGGGCTGCATGGAGATCATAAAACTCTTCTTCACCCCGGATGAGCAGCTCTATGATAAGCGCATCACCGATGTCTTTGATGACGAGGTGTTCCGCTCCAATTTCTGGCTCTATTGGCGCACGATGTTTGCCTTTGAAAATTGGCACAGCGCACTGGAAATGAAGCTCTACTTGAAGCGCTACATCCACCATGTGGGTGGCCTGCCCGATCTGCGGGCACTGCGCTTTACCAAGTACAACCAGTACGAATCCATGATCCTGCCCATGATAAAATATCTGGAGGATCATGGGGTGCGGTTCCACTACAACACCAAAGTGACGAACATCGAGTTCGAGATCACAGAGGGCAAAAAGCAGGCAAAAACTATCTGCCTGCTGGTGGATGACGAAGAGGAACGGGTAGACCTGACCGAGAATGATCTGGTGTTCATCACCAACGGCGGCTGCGTGGAAAGCGCTTCCATCGGCTCGCAGGATCAGCCGGCGGATTTTAACCCCACGCTTCGTCCCGGCAACGGCTGGGATCTCTGGAAGAAGATCGCCGCGCAGGATGCCGCTTTCGGCCACCCGGAAAAGTTCTGCTCCGATCCGGAACAGACCAACTGGATGAGCGCCACAGTCACGACACTGGATGAGCGTATCGTGCCTTACATCCAGAACATCTGCCAGCGTGACCCGTTCAGCGGCAGAGTTGTCACCGGCGGCATCGTCACGGCCCGGGATTCCGGCTGGCTGCTCAGCTGGCCCTTTAACCGCCAGCCTCAGTTCCGCGATCAGCCCAGGGGGCAGCTCGTGGGCTGGATCTATGGTCTGTTCAGTGACAAGCCCGGTGATTACATCAAAAAGCCCATGCGGGAGTGCACCGGTAAGGAGATCTGCATGGAGTGGCTGTATCACATCGGTGTCCCCGAAAACCAGATCGAGGACCTGGCCGAGCACAGCGCCAACACCGTGCCGGTGATGATGCCCTACATCACGGCCTTCTTTATGCCCCGTGCGGCGGGTGACCGCCCGGCGGTGGTGCCTGAGGGCTCTGTGAACTTCGCCTTTATCGGTCAGTTCGCCGAAACGAAGCGGGACACCATTTTCACCACTGAATATTCTATGCGCACCGGCATGGAAGCCGTGTACACCCTGCTCAATATTGACCGGGGCGTGCCGGAAGTCTGGGGCAGTACCTATGATGTCCGTGATCTGCTGAACGCTGCGGTTCAGCTGCGGGACGGCAGGCCTCTGAGCGATCTGAAAATGAATTGGATCGAGAAATTCGCATTGGGCAAAGTGGTAGACAGGGTACAGGATACTGACCTGGGCCATCTGCTGCTGCAATATAAAATCATCTGAGCGCCGGGAGATTGGCCCGGCAGGCAGGGAAGAGAGCCCTGCAAATATATTGAATCTGGAGGAAATGAAAATGAATACCGCATTTGATTCTCTGACGCACAAGATGCAGCGCGCTGCACTGGGCAAAACGGTCGATCTTGTGCTTTTCCACGCCGAGAAGGATCCCGCCAAGACGATCGGCCAGATCGTGGATATTTCAAAGCAGTTCTACGGCGATTCCTTCAGCGAGGAGACCTACGCACACGCTAAGCAGACTCTGACCAACCCCAACAGCAAGTGGTCGAAGCTCATCAACTGTATGCTGAACCAGCTGGATCCCAACGTGGCCCGTACCACTGCCCTGAACCTGGGCTATGAGGCATTCTTCCGCGGAACCAAGACCATCCGCGAGAACCGTGTGAAGTATCAGTGCAACATCCCCTGGCTGATCCTGTTTGACCCCACCTCTGCCTGCAATATGCACTGCGTGGGCTGCTGGGCTGGTGAGTATGGCCACAAGAACAACCTGAGCTTTGATGATATGGATAAGATCGTCACACAGGGCAAGGAACTGGGTGTTTACCTGTACATGCTGACCGGTGGTGAGCCGTTGGTGCGCAAGGCTGATATCCTCAAGCTGGCTGAGAAGCACAATGACGTGCAGTTCGCTATCTATACCAACTCCACCCTGATCGACGAGCCCTTCTGCAAGGAAGTTGTCCGTCTTGGCAACATTGCCTTTATGCTGTCCATCGAGGGCACCCCGGAGACCAACGATGCCCGCCGTGGTGAGGGCCATTATGCCGCCGTTCTGAAGGCTATGGACCTGCTCAAGGAGCATGGTATCCTGTTCGGCACCTCCATCTGCTACACCCGCGATAACATTGAAGCTGTTACCAGCGATGACTTTATGCGTTTCCTGTGCGATAAGGGCGCTCACTTTGGCTTCTACTTCCACTATATGT
>CALDLZ010000135.1 GCA_937915335.1 uncultured Faecalibacterium sp. | reverse complement strand
CTGGATCTTCTCGGCCATCATGGTGTTGTTGTTCTGCAGCAGGCGGATCTGGGGGCCCATCTGCAGGCTGATGTTCCGGGTCAGCTCCAGATCATACAGCTTTTTCTCAAAACGCTCGCACTGGTCGGCCAGGTCTCGGGCGGCCTGGGCATCCTCGGGCAGGCCGGACTTCTTAGCCTTGTCCAGGGCCTGCTGCAGCTCGTTGGCGCGCACCTCGGCCAGCTTCTTCTTGCCGGCCAGGATATACATGCTGAGCTCCTTGAAGTAGGCCATGTTCAGCTCGTACATCTTATCCAGCATGGCGATGTCTTTCAGCAGCTGTACCTGATGGCCTTCCAGCATGGACTGGATGTTCTCCACATTGGTCTCAGCCTTGTTGTACTTGGTTTTCAGGTTATCCAGCTCGCTGCCCTTCTTCTTGAAAAAGCCCAGAATGCCTTTCTGCTGCTCCTCGTTGGCATCAAAGCTCTTGAGCTCGCCGATGAGGTTGGTGATCATATCGCCCACCTCGCCCAGATCCTTGGTGGACACCTTGGCCAGAGCGGCCTCGGAAAAATCGCCGATCTTCTTCTGGCAGGCGGAACCGTACTGCAGCACCTGCTGACTGTTGGTGATATCGATCTTTTCCGCAAAGGAATCCACCATTGCCTGCTCCTCAGGGGTCAGGTTCACTTCGGGCTGCTGGGCCGCCGGGGTGGGCTCGGGCTTTTTCTCCTCAGCCGCCTCCGGGGCGGGGTCCAGCGTCAGGGTGGGGACCGCGGGAGCATCCAGGTCGAAGTTCAGAGTGTTGTTGTCAGCCATTGTTGATTCCATCCTTTCAATATCCAGAAATTACAATCCCTGTCCCTTTAACATATTCTGCAAAACGGTCAGATCTGCCGAGAGGTCCATGCTCTCGGCGGCATACAGGGCATCGAGCTGATTTTCAAACGCCGTGGCAATGGAGGAAGCGTTGCGCTCCACCTCCGCGCGGATGGAGGCTGCATTCTCGCCCCGCACTCCCTGCTTTGCCAGCTTGGCGTACTGCTGTAACACGTTCACGGCATCGGGCAGGTAGTAGTTGGCGAAGCGCCGTACCTGCTTGGCCTTAGCCGGGGCAGCTTCCACCGTTTCCACGATGGAGCGGCCCGCCTTTTCCATCCGGCTCATAGCGGCGGAAAGCTGCGGGTCGGGCAGGGCCTCATTCAGGGCATGGAGGGTATCCAGCTGCTTCTGCATCTCGGTGAGCATGGCGTCCACATCATCCACGCCGGTATGGAAGGGCACTTCCGTCTCCACCACCCGGGGCGGGCAGACCTTTTTGGCCCCGGCGAAGGCCAGCACAGCCATGCCCAGCGCCACCAACAGTGCCCACAGTTTATAGATCGGAAGCACCGCGCAAAGCACCACAAAAGCCAGCGCCGCCGCATAGTACGGCAGAACGCTGGGCTTTCGGGTGCGAATGATCTTGCTCATGGAGTTCCTCCTTTTCCGGGAGCCGCGCCCCCTGTATGTTCCATAATAAAACCTTTTGGAACAGGGCGCAAGCGTTTCACGAATTATTTACAGGTTTGAAATTGAAATGTAAGGAGTGAGCGCCGCTCCCCAAGCCTCTTTCAATTTTTCCATCCGACACGCCGCATTGGCAGGGCTGGTACTGGGCAGCTTGACGGCGGGAATACCGCTGACAGGTTCCAGATACTTTGTATAGATTCTATATGCCGTTGCCCCGTTGCAAAAGACAGCTTCAATGGGCACTTTTTCCAGCAGGGCCGCAATATCATTGGGCACCACGTCCCGAATGGACGCGTCCGACGCGCCGGTGATGGTACAGCTTTCCAGCGTGTCCCACAGTGCCAGCCCGTGGCGCAGGATGATCTGCTTTTTCGCTCCAATGTCCTCCCGGGCGGGCACGGGCTCACCGGTCAGGGCCGCCATCATGGGCCAGAAGCGATTCTGCGGGTGGCCGTAGTAAAAGGACAGCTCCCGGCTCTTGGGACTGGGCCAGGTGCCTAAAATCAAGGCCCGACTGTGCGCATTATAGACCGGTGCGAAGCTCACTGCTTTTCCTCCACGGATTCCATCTGGCCCCAGGGAGAACCCAGATCGTTGCCCGAGGGCTCGGCACGGGGTCCATCGAACCACAGTTCCTCAATGAGGGCGGCAAGGCCGTCCTCCCGCACGTCACCAATGATGCGGTCAGCGGCTTCCTTGGCATCCTCGGAGCCGTTCTCCATGCAGCAGCCCAGGCCGGCCGCCTTCAGCATTCCGATATCGTTGGCGGAATCGCCTGCCGAGACGGCGTCGGCAAGGGTCAGGCCCATCTTTTCGCAGAGATCCGCCAAGCCCACGCCCTTATCGATGCCCTCCCGGACGATATCATAGCAGTGCCAGCCGCCGTCGCTCACAGAGCCCACCATCATAAAGTGGAGGTTCAGGTGTCCGTACTTCTTATTAAATTCTTCCACAGCCCCGTCTGGCAGGTAAGCAAAGGCGGCGTGGGGCATATCGATGAGGTGGCGATCCTGATCCTCACCGTCAAGGCAGGTCAGTCCGCTGCCGCCCAGTTGGGCGTAGAAATTTTTGAAGGTCTCGTACTCACAGTAGGCATAGTAGCCGTCCCGGAAATCAAACTGCAGGGGGTAATTGTAATCCTCGCAGAAATCCACCAGTGCGTACATTTCCTCGTTGGTCAACGGATGCTCGGCGATGATGCCGCCGTTCTGATCCACCACGCAGGCACCGTTGTTGGTGATGGCGTAATCGAACCGGATGCCGCCCAGATGTTTTTTATTGATAACGCAATAGCCGCGCCCGGTGCTGAGCACGAACTTGCCGCCCGCAACCTGCAGCTTTTTCACAGCCTGAACCACCGCCGGGCGGGGGCAGGACTCGCCAAAGGGAACGAGGGTATTATCGAAATCGCTTGCCAGAAGTTTATATCGCATAGTTTTCTCCCGAAACCCTCTCCGTCATCCCTACGGGATGCCACCTCTCCCAAAGGGAGAGGCAACCCAACTTCTCAGGCAAGAGTCTGCTGAGCTTTTTCAAAAGCCGCAATTGGCTCCCCCCTTCGGGGGAGCTGGCAAAGCCGAAGGCTTTGACTGAGAGGGTCATTTTATATAGATAGATCTAGTATAACACAAAACACCGGTCCGGGATATCCCGAATCGGCGTTTTGGCTCAAATATTCTGATTTAACCGATAAAAGCAACCACGATCTGGATACCGACACCCACGGCAGCACCGGCGGCCCAGGTCAGGCCGGTGATGAAAAGGTTCTGCTTCCAGGAGGGATTGGCGCGCCAGAGGACGGCCAGGCCCACGCCAGCGCCGGTGCACAGACCGGCCACCAGGCTGGAGAAGCGGAGAGCGCCCTCCACATAGAGCTGGGTCAGCAGGACGCTGGCGGCACAGTTGGGGATGAGGCCCACCAGAGCGGCCACCACGGGCTGGAAGAAGCCCATCCGGCCCAGGGCATCGGCGAACACATCCTCGCCCACACCCTCAACGATGAGGCCGAACACCAAACTGAACGCAAAGATGAACACGAAAATTTCCAGCGTGTGGCGGAGAGCGGCTTTCCAGATGGGGGCGGGGTTTCCCTCTTCATCGCCGTGCTCCTCGTGGCAGTCGATTTCATCGGCGCTGCCGGTGTAGCCGCCCCGCAGACTCTTGGGCAGAATGCCCCGCAGAACAAAATCCAGCACCAGACCCACCGCAATGGCGTAAATCACCTTGATGACCATGAGCAGGACCAGTTTATCCCAGTAGGCGGGCATGGAGACCAGCAGCGGGATGGCTTCATCACTGGTGGCCAGGAACACGGCCATCAGGGTGCCCAGGCTGATGACCCGGGACGCATAGAAGTTGGACGCGATGGCTGAGAAGCCGCACTGGGGCACGCAACCCAGCAGGGCCGCCGGGACAGACCCCCAGCGTCCGCCGCCCGCCAGCAGCGCTTCGATCTTTTCGCCGTGGCGGTTTTCCACATATTCAATAAACAGATAGGCCAAGAACAGGAAGGGCAGCATCTTGGCGGTGTCCACCAAAGATTCGCCCAGAACATCCAGAAACAATTCCATCGTATACTCCAAAAACAACTGCAATGTGCTTTATTCTTCTAAATTGCAACCAATTTGCATTTTGGTGCAAGGGAGATTATACACGGTTTGGGTGCAAATTGCAAGAGGAATTTGCAAATTATTTGCATTTTTGTTTTGGGAGCAAAAAAATAGCCCTCTCAGTCAAAGCCCATGGCTTTGCCAGCTCCCCCAAATGGGGAGCCAACGCATCATCTCGGTTAGAGCCTGCATTGCCTCGCCCTTCGGGAGAGGTGGCAGCGCGTTAACGCTGACGGAGAGGGCTATTCATTTTTTATCAGATCTCTGCCAGAATCGCATCACCCATGGCGGTGCAGCCCAGGCAGGTGCAGCCTTCGCTCATGTTATCGGCCGTGCGCAGGCCCTTGTCCAGCACCTTGTTCACGGCGTTCTCAATGGCATCGGCTTCCTCGGTCATCCCGAAGGAGTAGCGCAGCATCATTGCGGCGGACAGGATGCAGGCGGTGGGATTGACGATATCCTTGCCTGCAATGTCGGGTGCAGAGCCGTGGATGGGCTCATACAGGCCTCGGGTGCCGTCGCCCAGAGAGGAGGAGGGGATCATGCCGATGGATCCGGTGATCATGGAAGCTTCGTCAGAGAGGATATCGCCGAACATGTTCTCGGTGACGATGACATCGAACTGGGCGGGGTTCTTGACGATCTGCATGGCGCAGTTGTCCACGAACATCTCGCTATACTCCACGTCCGGGTATTCAGCCTGCAGGCGGTGCATCACACTGCGCCACAGACGGCTGGTATCCAGCACGTTGGCCTTATCCACACAGCAGAGCTTCTTGCGGCGCTTTTGGGCGGTCTCGAAGCCGATGCGGCCAATGCGCTCGATCTCGTGCTCAGAATAGGGCATAGAATCGATGGCCTGCTTCTCGCCGTTCTCAAGGGTGTGGGTCTCGTGCTTACCAAAGTACACGCCGCCGATAAGTTCCCGCACAATGATGAAGTCGATGCCCTGGGCCACGATCTCAGGCTTCAGGGGGCTGGCCGGGGCCAGCTGGGGCCAGATCTTGGCGGGGCGGTTGTTGGAGTACAGGCCCATGCCCGCGCGCAGACGGAGCAGGCCCTTTTCCGGGCGCTGCTCACCGGGCAGGCCCTCCCACTTGGGGCCGCCCACGGCACCCAGCAGGACACTGTCCGCGGCAAGACACTTATCCAGCTCGTGCTGGGGCAGCGGATCACCGTACTTATCAATGGCTTCGCCGCCCATGGCAGCGTCGGTATAGTGGAAGGTGTGGCCGTACTTCCCGGCCACCTTGTCAAGCACCCGGAGGGTCTGCTTCACGATCTCAGGGCTGGAGCAGTCGCCCCAGATGACGGCAATGTTTTTTTCCATGGGAAGGTTCTCCTTTACTGCTTTTTCAGCGACTTCATCAATCCGCCATCCGCGATGATCTTCTGGATAAACGGCGGGAAGGGCTCCGCCTGGAAGGTCTTGCCGGTGGTCTCATCCGTGATGATGCCAGTATCGAAATCCACGCTGACAGTATCCCCCGCGCTGATAGCATCAGCAGCTTCGGGGCATTCCATGATGGGCAGGCCGATGTTGATGCTGTTGCGGTAGAAGATGCGGGCAAAGCTCTTGGCGATGACCACCGAAATACCGGCGGCCTTGATGGCAACGGGGGCGTGCTCACGGGAGGAGCCGCAGCCGAAATTCCAGCCGCCCACCATGATATCGCCATCCTTGACGTTCTTGACGAAGTCCTTATCGATATCCTCCATGCAGTGGCTGGCCAGTTCCTTGGGGTCCTGGGTGTTCAGGTGGCGGGCCGGGATGATGACATCGGTATCCACGTTATCCGGGTATTTGAAAACAGAACCTTTTGCGTTCATTGTTGCTTCTCCTTTCCGATCAGACCGTGCGGGGGTCGGTGATGTAGCCGGTCAGGGCGCTGGCGGCGGCAGTGGCCGGGCTTGCCAGGTAGACCTCGCTCTTGACGTGGCCCATGCGGCCCACGAAGTTGCGGTTGGTGGTGGAGACACAGCGCTCGCCCTCGGCCAGGATGCCCATGTAG
>CALDLZ010000134.1 GCA_937915335.1 uncultured Faecalibacterium sp. | reverse complement strand
TTTCGGTATGACCACCTCCCACTTTATTCTGGTGGATGAAAACCTGACCGCAACGCAGGTGTCCGACCTCTGCGATGAGCTGAGCGATGTGGACGGTATCACCCAGGTGGTGAGCCTGGATTCCATCACCGGCCCCGGTTTCCAGACCGAGCTGCTGCCCGACAGCGTCACCGAGATCCTGCAGTCCGGCGGCCACAAGCTCATTCTGGCCAACAGCTCCTATAAGACTGGTACCGATGCCATCAACAACCAGCTGACCGAGATGAATGATCTGATCAAGGCGGTTGACCCCAACGGTGTCATCACCGGCGAGGGTGCCATGACCAAAGACCTGATCGAGGTCGCCGACGTGGACTTCCAGAACGTCAACGTCTGGTCTATCATGGCTGTTGCCGTCATCATCCTGATCTCCTTCCGGAGCCTGTCCATCCCTGTTCTGCTGGTGGCCAGCATTGAGGCCGCTATCTCTATCAATATGGGCATCCCGTACTTCACCGGTACCCAGCTGCCCTTTATTGCCAGCATCGTCATCGGCACCATTCAGTTGGGCGCGACCGTGGACTACTCCATCCTGATGACCACCCGTTATCACGAGGAGCGCAGCTATGGCCGTACCCCGCAGGAGGCTGCCCAGCAGTCGCTGGAGCATTGCAGCCAGTCCATCCTGACCAGTGGTCTGACCTTCTTCGCCGCTACCGTCGGCGTGGCGGCCATCAGTAAGATGGAGCTGCTGCAGAGCATCTGCCTGCTGATCTCCCGCGGCGCTCTGATCAGTATGGCTGTCATCCTGATCGTCCTGCCCGCCGCCCTGATGCTGCTGGACTGGGTCATCCGCCACACTACCCTGAACTGGCTGGTCCCCGAATCCGCCAACGCCAAGAAGTCTGATAAGGAGTAACTACCATGAAAAAATCGCTTCGTTTCGCCAGTGCGGCGCTGGCGCTGACTCTCGCCGCAGGCATGACCCTGCCCGCCTTTGCGGCCACCAAGGCCGATTATTCCAAGGATGAGACCGTCTACGCTGTGATGAATGCCGACGGCTCCATCAAGTCCACCACCGTCAGCGAGCATGTTTACAGCGCTTCCGGCTTGTCCAATGTCACGGATGAGAGCACCCTGACCGATATCCAGAACACCGAGAGCGATGCCGAGTTCACCCAGGACGGTCAGAAGCTGGTCTGGAATACCGACGACACCGATGTTTATTACAAGGGCAATACCGATAAGGCCCTGCCCATTACCGCAAACGTGACCTACACGCTGGACGGCGTGACCGACAGCCTTGAGAACCTGATCGGCAAGAGCGGCCACTTGACCGTTAAGATCGACCTGACCAACAATGAGACCGGTACCGTGAATGTCAATGGCAAGGAGCGCACCATCGTCACCCCGCTCATCACCGCTGTGGGCGTGATCTTTGGTCAGGATGCCACCAACCTGAACGCGGAGCATGGTATGCTGGAATCCGCCGCCAAGAGCAGCGTGGCCGCCTTCGTCTGCCTGCCCGGCGTGAAGGATTCTCTGAGCGGCCTGCTGCCCGATGACCTGTCCACCGTGGAGGATTACCTGCAGGACAGCGTCACCGTGGAAGCCGATGTGGAAAACCTGGCTGCTCCCCAGGTCATGCTGGCTTGCGCTACCAGCGCTGACGCACTGGGCACCGATGCCTTTGACCTGAGCAGCATCAATGACCTGACCGACGGCATCAACCAGTTGAACGATGCCATGAATCAGCTGATGGATGGTGCCTCCCAGCTGGTGGATGGTGCTTCTCAGCTGACCAACGGTGTGCTGGCCCTGCTGGATGGCGCTTCTCAGCTGAACAGCGGCGCTTCCACCCTGAATGATGGTCTGGGTCAGCTGACCGATGGTCTGGATACCCTGAGCTCCAACAACGCCGCCCTGCAGGCCGGTGCCCAGCAGGTGGCCGACGGCGTTCTGGCATCCGCCAATAAGACCCTGAAGGAGGGCGGCCTGATCGATGAGGATATGACCTGGGACAACTACGCATCCGTCATCGACAATATCCTGACCATGAACGACAAGACCCTGGCTGCTGCCCGCAAGAAGATGGTACGAACCGTCTGGGAGCAGGAACCCAGCTTCAAGGACAGCCAGCTGGATATCGCCCTGTACCTCTCCGCAACCAAGACCAACCACGATCTGGAAGCCGCTCTGAAGCTGATGCAGAGCTATGACCCCTCCATGTTCAGCGCCATGATCGACCTGACCACGGACAGCGCAAAGCAGACCGTCCACGACGAGCTGAAGTATCAGGCTGAGAACAGCCAGGATATGGCCGATGTCCGTGCCCTCAAGACCAGCCTGAGCCAGATCCAGTATTTTGTGTCCAGCGTCAACCAGTACACCAACGGTGTGGCAACTGCTGCTGATGGTGCCCACTCCGCCAAGGACGGCGCAGCCCAGCTGGCTGACGGTACCAAGACCCTGTATGATGGCGTGAACACCCTGAACACCGGTGCGGGCCAGCTCAGCGATGGCACTGTCCAGCTGAACGATGGCCTGAACCAGTTCAACGATGAGGGAATCTCCAAGCTGACCGGCGCTTTGGACGAGGATCAGCTCCACGGCCTCAAGACCGTTCTGGACGAGATGACCAACCGTCTGGAGGACTACACCAGCTTTGCCGGCAAGTCTGAGGACGCGTCCGGCAGCGTGAAGTTCATCTATAAGACCGGCGAGACCGTGGCAGCCACTACCGTCACCGCTGATACCGAGACCACCACCCAGGACGGCAATTTCTTCACCCGCCTGTGGCAGCGGATCGTGAACCTGTTCAAGTTCTAAGATGTTTATAGCGTAAACGCAGAAGCCGCCCGGCGCTCCCTTGGAACGCCGGGCGGCTTTTTGCGTTATGGATGTTTCTCTTTTGAATGGGACAGGCCGATCAGGCTTCCGCCACAGCCTCGATCTCGCACAGGACACCCTTGGGCAGATCCTTGACGGCAACACAGCTGCGGGCGGGTTTGGAAGTGAAATACTTTGCGTAGACATCGTTGAAAGCAGCAAAGTCGGCGATATCAGCCAGGAAGCAGGTGGTCTTGATGACCTTGTCGTAGCCGGAACCGGCGGCTTCCAGGATAGCGCCCACATTCTTGCAGCTCTGCTCGGTCTGGGCGGCAATGCCCTCGGGCACGGTGCCGTCAGCGGGGTTCACAGGAATCTGGCCGGAGGTGTAGACGAAACCGCCTGCGATGAAGCCCTGAGAGTAGGGGCCGATGGCGCCGGGAGCCTTTTCAGTAGCGATAACTTTCATGGAAAATACCTTCTTTCAAATGTGTTTGATGGATTTCATGTTGCAGTTGAGAAAAGATTTGCTATTTGAAGTCTACACCATGCGGCGGGATGTGTCAATCCGGGATGGATTTTTTGCCCGGATGCTTTACATTCGGGCAAAAAGGCGGTATTCTTAACCTATTGATATACCCACCCGTCAGGAGGAACCCCATGGATATCCGCCAGCTGCACTATTTTCTGGTTTTGTGCGAAGAAATGAACTACACCCGCGCGGCACAGCGGCTGTTTTTGTCGCGGCAGGCCCTGCGGCAGAGCATCACGGCACTGGAAGCCGAGCTCTGCGGCCCGCTGTTCGTCAGTGCCCACCACAAGCTCTCGCTCACCGAGCGGGGGCTGAGCCTGCAGCACCATGCGGCCCCGGTGGTGGAGCAGTTCCAGCAGATGCAGGTGGCGCTCCACGCCGAGATCCAGTCGGCCCAGCCGGTGCGCATCGGGATCAGCGTCTCGCTGGTGCCGGATTACCTGCCCGGTTTGGAGACCCAGCTGGACAAGTTCCGCCAGCAGTACCCGCACATTGAAATGCGATTCCGCCTGATGGACAACGACGCGGTGGCCGATGCCGTGGAGCAAGGCGAGTTGGACGCGGGCCTTGTGATGGACCTGGGCACGGCGGCCCCGGTGCTGGCCCGCACTACCCTGCGTGCTGACCCTGCCTGCCTGCTGGTGCCACGGGGCCATCCCTTCTGGGAAAAGGAGCGGGTACCGCTGTCGGCCCTGCGGGGGCAGCGGGTGCTGCTGCCCAGTCTGCGGCAGGATCTGTTCAGTCCCCTGTGGGATGCCTGCGCCCGGGAGGGATTTGCACCCAACGCTGAGATCGGTCCCAGCTTCTACCAGGCATACTATCTGGTACAGGAGCAGCTCTGCACCTGCCTGACCGGCTACGAGCCGGGGGCCCGGCGGGAACTGGACCGGGTGCGGGACGTTCTGCTGGAGGATCTGCCGCCCCTCTGCGTCTCGATGGTGCAGCGGCGTGACCACAACTCGGCCTACCTTGACCTGCTGCGGGGTTATCTGCTGGAGGTCATCGGGGGAACGGCCTCCTTGCCGCCCCGGCGGGGCCGTCCGGCCAAGCCTTTCTACAATTTCCCGGTGCTGTCCAGCGCTGCCCCCAAGGCGGCACCCCGGCACCCGGCTCCGGGTACTCAACTGCCCTTTGCGGGAGGTCATAATTTCCGGGAGCTGGGCGGCTACGAGGCCGACGAGGGCAAGCACGTCAAGTGGGGACAGATCTATCGCGGCATCTCCACCGGCGTGCTGACCAGCCCTGCGGACCGCAAGCTGCTGGACGGACTGGGCCTGCGGCTCATCCTCGACCTGCGCAGCAAGGCCGAAGCGGACAGCGCACCGGACTATGTGCCGGACGGCGCGCGGCTCGTCCAGATCTGCGGGCTCTGCCTGGAGGACGGCAAAGAGGTGGATTTCTCCCCGGAGGATCGGGAAGTACTGCTGAAGGGCCAGCCCGATGAGGGGAACCGGATGGCCCGGGCGATGTACGAGCGGATGCTCCATGGCAACAAGGCCTATAAGGAACTGTTCCGCGCGCTGGAGGCGGGCGAGACCCCGGTCATGTTCCACTGCTCCGCAGGCAAGGATCGCACCGGTGTGGCGGCAATGCTCATCCTGCTGGCGCTGGGGGCCTCCGATGAGACCATCTGTGCCGACTTTGTCCAGTCCAACACCTGCCGCAAGGCAGAGATCGAGGCGTTCTGGGCGGAGCATGCGGAGGAAATCGCCCAGAGACCGGAGCAGAAATATTTCTATCTGGGCATCGCGGGCGTTCACCCCGATGACGGCCCCTTTGTGCTGGATACCATCCGCAAGGAATACGGTACCACCGATGCCTACCTGGAGGCTGAGTACGGCCTGACCCCTGCACGCCTGATGCGGTTGAGAAGAATGTACTTGGAATAAAAAGGTTTATTCTTGAAAAGAACTTGACATTATCTCAAATATTTCGTAATATAAAAAGTAGTATGGAATCCATGACGCTGCGTGCAGGGATCTTCCGCAACCAAAGTTCAATGGGGCTTCATCTGCCCGTTTTTATAGGAAAACCTTTTGAATAAAAAGCACACTCAGGCCGGGGGGCGGGTGCCCTCTGTCTGCCGGTAGTTTCTTTTTGCGTTGAAAGCTTGATTTTTGTATTGTTGACCCACGCCCCGCGCGGCAGCGTCTCCAGATTTTAGTTGAATTTTGAACTTTAACTGTAAGGAGAGTGAACACAATGACCATGATCGGAGTGATCGTGGCATTGATCGCACTTGCTGTCGGCATCGGCGCGGGTTATTTTATTGGTTATAATAACCGTAAAAAGACCGCCGAAGCTCAGATCGGCAGCGCGGAAGCCGAGGCGACCCGCCTGGTGAACGAAGCGATCAAGACCGCGGATCAGAAGCGAAAAGAAGCTGTTCTGGAAGCCAAGGACGAGGCTTTCCGGCTGAAAGCCGAGGTCGATGCCCAGAAGGCAGAGGCCGACAAGGAGATCAAGCAGCGCCGTGCCGAGATCAGCCGTCAGGAAAACCGCGTTGACCAGAAGGAAAACGCGCTGGACCGCAAGACCGAAGCACTGGAAAAGAAAGAAGAAGAGCTCAAGAAGAAGCACGAGGATGCCGATAACCGTCTGGCCGAGGTCGATGCTATCCGTGCCAAGGAGATGGAGCGTCTGGAGACCCTGGCTGGTTTGAGCCAGGAGGATGCCCGCGAAGTGCTGCTGCACAAGGTGGACGAGGAGCTCACCCACGAAAAAGCTGTCCGTGTGGCCGCCTACGAGACCGACCTCAAGGAAAACTGTGC
>CALDLZ010000133.1 GCA_937915335.1 uncultured Faecalibacterium sp. | reverse complement strand
AAAGTTGATTTTCTGGTGTACCTGTCAGACCGATGGTAAAAATAGCCACCTACCCAATCAGATAGGCGGAAGTGAATCAGCGTCCACCACGATGAACTCATCACTGGGGTGGATTTTTTCTTTGCGGCTCAGATATTTTTCAATATCAAACGTGTTTTTGGGGTCGTAATCAGAGGTCAGCTTGTAGTTCGGATGCTGGGTCAGGTCGTACTTGTCCGAAAGAAAAGGCCGCACACCGCGCAGCTGCAAAATGCACTTGCCACCATCCAGCACAGCAATCTCATCTCGACTTAATAATTCGTGACCCAATTTGGAGTAATTTGTGCCGTAAGATGGTGAGTTTCCGCGCGTGTCCGATGTGTTGAACGCATCAATCGTTTCTTTGCCCAGCATTTCAGACAGGTCTTTCAACGTACCGGGTTCCGAACCGCCGAGGAAAATCTGACTGTCCATATTGCCGATGATGGTATCGGCATTGTCCTTGTAGATAGCCTTTAGCTGGCTTTTTGCCTGTAAAACAAGGCAAGCCGAAATCTCACGGCTGCGGATGGTCGCCACCAGCTTTTCCAGATTTGGAATCTGTCCGATGTTGGCGCACTCGTCAATCAGACAGCGCACATGAATAGGCAGCTTGCCGCCGTACACATCGTCCGCTTTGTCGCACAAGAGGTTAAAAAGCTGGGTGTAGACCATGCTAATGAGGAAGTTAAAAGTGCTGTCCGTGTCCGACATGATGAGAAACAGAACCGTTTTCTTGTCGCCCAGTGTGTCCAGTTGCAGTTCGTCATACATCGTTAAATCGCGCAGTTCTTGAATATCAAAAGGTGCGAGCCGTGCGCCGCAGGAAATGAGGATGCTCTTTGCTGTCTTACCAGCAGCTAATTTATAGAGCTTGTACTGGCGCACGGCAAAGGAATTGGGCTTTTTCTTGCCTAAATCCTCAAAGAGTAGGTCAACCGGGTTTTGGTATTCCTCATCGTCCTCCAGCACTTGCATGGTGTTCAGCATTTCGAGCAAGGTCGCAAAGTTTTGTTCTTCGACAGGAGCTTCATAATGCAGATATGCGATAAGCGCAGTGAGCAAAAGTCGTTCGCTTTTCTCCCAGAATGGATCGCCGCCGTTGCCTTCACCTTTCGTGTTGGTCATCAGGGTAGTGACCAGCTTCAAAATATCCTTTTCGCTGTGAACGTAGCTGAACGATAGTGATAGGTAACCCTTTGAAATTATCTCCGGGTTTTCCCCCACTTCACACCGGACATGCGACTTTCACCGCATCCGGCGTTCCATCAAGCATAGTTTCAGCAGTGATACACAATCACTCTTTCACATTGGCTAAGTTTGCTACTTTACTGCCAAAAGCGGCAGCCCTGCGGTAGCACGCAGTTTGTTCACTTTGGTAATAACTTTGGCATTCAGAGAGTATTCCTTCACCAACGCCACTACAGACATCATGTCTTCCGAGCTGACTATTGCCAATCCCTGCAAAGAAAGAAGCAACAGGTTCTGGTAGCTGTCATTGCCCTTCTTACAATCGTTTGTTTTCCTGTAACAGATACAGGTTTGAACATCCAGTTTCTTCCCGGTGATTGCACATTTACCGTCTTGCCCTGCATAGAGGGAGACCCGGTTGTCGTTGTATCTCACTGATTCGGTCGGTATCGGATGCCTCATCAGCCAGAGCATTGAATTTACGTCAATCCTGAGATTATCGTGTATCTCTGCTCTACCTTCGGGCGTATACGGATTGATTTTTCGGCTTTTCCGCATTGGAATCTTGAATTGCACGTAGGCTAATGGAACCAGTGGCGTTTCTCCAATCCATCGCATTTGCTTCGATTTTCCGTACCGTTTCCTCAGATATCTGTTTTTGATTTCGCCCTGCTTCTTGATTCCGTCAATACGATGGAGAAGCTGTCCATTGATTGGACGGGCGATATCGCTGAAATTCAAGTTGATCCTTGTCGCAATGCAGTAATAGTCCTGCACTCCGATAACCTTGGCATTATAGTCCCCCACATTCAGGCTTATTTCTTCAGCCGTCTTACTGCTTTGTATTGCCTTGACACTGTCAGCCATTTCCTTGCTGATTCTGTGTATGGCTTTATCGCAGACATTTGAAGTTATCACCCATGAGTTACTTTTGCGCCGCAGTTTTATGCGAAAACCCAGAAACTCACTATCACGCTTCCTGAGATTAGTCACTTTTGACTTTTCATCAGACACTTCCAGTTTTAGCCGTTTCCATAGCCAGTCTTTGACTGCATAATAGGTTTTCTCTGCATCCTCTTTGGTTCTGCAAAATATCTTGAAATCATCCGCATAACGGACAATCCGCATCTCCTTGAGGTTGCTTTTCTTCAAGGCCGTATAGCTGTTGCACTTTTTCTCCGCGCCGTTAGGATAGTAGGTCACTTTACACGGATGTTTCATGTGCCCCACCATTTCATCCCACTGAGAGGCAATCCACCAGTCCAGTTCATTGAGGACAATGTTTGCCAGCAATGGTGAAAGGATACCACCTTGCGGTGTTCCCTTGGATGGGAGGACGGTTTCTCCATCAGGCATTTCGATTGGCGCTTTCAGCATGGCCTTGATGATCTGAATCAACTTGGTGTCCCGTATGCCTAAAGTCCAGATCTGTTTCAGCAGCTTTCTGTGGTCGACGTTATCGAAGAATCCTTTAACGTCCACATCGACTACATAGTGAAGCTTGTTCCTTTGGGCGAGTCCATACGCATAGGAAATCGCATTTTCTGCGCTCCGACACGGTCTGAACCCATAAGAGTGCTCATAGAACTTTGCTTCGCAGATTGGCTCCATGACCTGCAAAATACATTGCTGTACTATTCGGTCAATAATACACGGTATTCCCAGAGGCCTCATCTTTCCGTTTGGCTTCGGTATTTCTACTCTTCTTACCGCTTTTGGTTCATACCTCCTGAACTGTTTCTGGATGAGCTTTACAAACTTATCCTCTGGCATGACTGCCAGTGATTCTATTGTCCGCCCATCCGTGCCTGCGGTATGACTGCCATCATTGCCTTTGATATTTCTGAATGCCAGCTTGATGTTGCTTGGGGCGCTGATAATATCCATCAGATGCCCAAAAACTTCACCGTTTTTGCTGTCGGCATACTGGAAAATGCTCTTTCCGGTCGTGCTGAGTTCCGCGGCACGGACAGAGCGGGGAATCGTCTGCTCGAATACTTTCAGATGTTTCCCATAGGCTTGCCGAATCAGATTACTGATCTGCTGTTCGTAGACAGTGCGGCTGTCCGTCATGGTGAGCAGGATACCCTCAATTTTCAGCTTTGGGTTTATCTGCCGCCGTACTTTCTGCACAGTCTGCAAAAGCTGTTCCAGACCTTTAGCAGAAAGATATTGCGCCTGCATAGGAATCAAAGCGGAATCTGCCGCCGCCAGTGCATTGACTGTCAGCATACCGAGAGAGGGAGTGCAGTCGATCAGGATATAGTCATATTCGCGCTTTGCGCTTTCCAACACCTGTTTCATCACTTTTTCCCGGCTCATGGTATTCACCAGAGCAACTTCCAGTCCGGCCAGTTCGATGTTGGCCGGGATAAGGTCAACGCCCTCCGCATGGTGCAGAACACCTTCGCCGGGTGGGATGCACTGGTCGTTCATGGCTTTCTGCA
>CALDLZ010000132.1 GCA_937915335.1 uncultured Faecalibacterium sp. | reverse complement strand
GGATGGAATGCGGCCGCTCCATCTTGGGGGCGCGCGGGTCCAGATACCAGGTCTTGGCTGCGTGGGTCTCGCTTACCTGGAAGAACGGAGGTTCTGCCACAAAGTCGATGGCCAGCGCGTGTTTGTTGCGGGGCGCAAATGCATCGCCCTTGATCTCGTTGAACAGGTTCGGGGGGGTACCATCCACGCTGGGCAGGGCCTCGCCCTTGGTGCCCAGCTGCGGCAGAGCCTGCAGCAGAGCCCAGGTGTAGGGGTGCCATGCGTCGTAGAAGATCTCCTCGACGGTGCCGTATTCAACGATCTGGCCGGCATACATAACGGCCACACGGTCTGCCACGTTTGCCACAACACCCAGGTCATGGGTGATGTAGATAACGGACATGCCCAGTTCCTTCTGCAGGTCGCGGATCAGCTGCAGGATCTGTGCCTGAATGGTCACGTCCAGAGCCGTGGTGGGCTCGTCGCAGATCAGGATCTGCGGGCGGCAGGCCGCTGCAATGGCGATGACGACACGCTGACGCATACCGCCGGAGAACTCGTGGGGGTACTGATCGTACCGGCGCTCGGGGTCGGGGATACCGACCTTGCCCAGCATCTCGATGGCAGCCTTCTTGGCTTCCTCGCCCTTCAGGCCCTGGTGATGCTCAATGCTCTCCTGGATCTGCTTGCCGATCTTCTTCAGCGGGTTCAGGCTGGTCATGGGGTCCTGCATGACCATGGCGATCTTCTTGCCGCGGACACCCAGCCAGTCCTTCTCGGTGAACTTGGTCATATCACGGCCTTCGTACATGATGGAGCCGCCGGTGATCTTACCGTTGGCATCCAGCATACCCACAAAGGTCTTGGTGAACACGGACTTACCGGAGCCGGACTCGCCCACGATGGCAAGGGTCTCGCCCTCGTACAAATCCAGCGAGCACTTGCGGATGGCGTTCAACTTCCGACCGCGCAGGCTAAAAGTGATCTCCACGTCTTTGGCAGAGATAATCGGTTGTCTTTCCATTTACTTTTCTCTCTCCAATCTATCAAACGTGGTTGCGCGGGTCAGCTGCATCCGACAAAGCGTTGCCCATGATGTAGAACGAGATCGAGATGATGGACACGATGGATGCCGGGAAGATCAGCAGGTAAGGATAATCCAGGAAGAAGCCGCGCACCTTGCTCAGGATCAGGCCCAGAGAAGGCGTGTCGATGCCCAGGCCCAAGCCCAGGTAGGACAGCGTGGATTCCAGGTTGATGGTGCCCGGGATGGACAGCGCCATACGCAGGATGATGACGGAAACCAGATAAGGCAGGATGTTCTTGGTCAGAACGCGCCACAGCGGGGTGCCCAAGCACCGGGAGGCGAGGTTGTACTCGCGGTCACGGTACATGAACACCATGTTGCGGACACGGCGGGCCATGGACAGCCAGTTGATGGCGATCATGGAGATGGCCATGATCCAGAAGCTCTGACCGACCATCAGGGCGATCAAGGTCATATAGATGATATAGGGCACATTGTCGATCAGGTTGTACAGCTCCGTAAAGAAGCGGTCCAGGCTGCGGACATAACCCCAGATCAGGCCGAAGATCACGCCCACGATGCTCTCACCAACAGCGACCACCAAGGCTAGACGGATAGAGACCTGAGTGGCGTACCACACCTGGCACCAGTAGTCACGGCCCAAGTTGTCGGTACCGAACCAGTACTCACTGTTGGGCTTGATGAATGCCTTGCTGGAATCAGAGATCAGGGAGGCGTAGTGATACTTGCCAATGCCCAGTGCGATGAAGGAAAAGACCGTCAGCGCCAGGAACAGGATCAGGCAGAACACTGCCACCTTCTGCTTGAGGAAGTTCTGGATGACAGAACCCCAGTAGGAATAGTTGGAGTAGCCGATGCGCTCAGCTTCCTCGGG
>CALDLZ010000131.1 GCA_937915335.1 uncultured Faecalibacterium sp. | reverse complement strand
AAGTTCCGGGCTGGCATCAATTGCCTTGCGAATCGTGATGAGCACTTCTTTATCATCACAATGGGTATCGTGGTACTTTTTCACCAGCATCAGGATGTAGTCAATGTTGATTTCGACCTGCCGAATCAGCTCTACCTCGAACACCACATCATCCGTGATGTCCTCTTTGGTTTCATCATGCTTCTTGTTGCGCCATTCATCCCGCAAATCCTGATAGCGGCCCAAGTAGTCCTGTAAATCCCGTTCCGAGATCAGCTCGTTGCCCTTGAAATCATCAAAGGAGGACAGCAGGTTCCGCATCCGCAGCAGCGCACCAAACAGCACGATAAAATCTTTCTGGCTCTGCTCTCCTACGATCTGCGGCTCTGCCAGTGGGAATTTTTGCGTCAGATCATCAATCATGTCCGTATAGCCCTGATGATATTTCCCCTGCTCATCTGTATAGCCGTGGTAATAGTCTGCATATTTTCGCAGCAGAACAATGCCGCCCGCGTTTTTGTCTCCGAACAGCGAAATTGCCGCATCCACCCGCTTTTGCAAATTGCGGAAGCAGACGATATTGCCAAAGGTCTTGATGCTGTTCAAGATACGGTTCGTCCGGCTGAACGCCTGAATCAGGCCGTGCATTTTCAGGTTCTTGTCCACCCAAAGGGTGTTCAGCGTAGTAGCATCGAAACCTGTCAGGAACATATTGACCACAATCAGCAGGTCAAGCTCCTTGTTTTTCATGCGGAGCGATACATCTTTGTAGTAGTTCTGGAACCGTTCGCCATCGGTCGAGTAGTTCGTGTGGAACATCTCATTGTAGTCCTGAATGGCTGCATCCAGAAAATCCCGGCTGCTCTGGTCGAGATTGGAGGTATCTTCCGGGTTTTCCTCGTCCAGAATCCCGTCTGTTTCCGCTTCGTTGGCTCCATAGCTGTAAATGGTTGCAATGCGCAGCCGCTTGGCCGGGTCTGCCGCCATCTGCTTTTTGAACTCCTGATAATACAGCTTTGCCATCGGCACAGAAGCCACGCAGAAAATCGAATTGAAGCCGCTGACACGCTGCTTCTGCTTGATTTCTTCCACGGCGCCGCGCTGGGCCGAGGCCACTTCTGCTACATTCGTCAGCAGATTAAACTCATACGATCTATCGCCGCGATAGGTTTTCTGGTCAAAGTGGTCAAGGATGTACTTTGTCACCAGCGAGATGCGCTTGGGAGCCATGAACGCCTTTTCCCGGTCAATGTCCCAAACCTGCTTGTCATCCATGTCCGGCTCTGTGTCCATCGTTTTGATGTAGTCCACCCGGAACGGCAATACGTTCTTGTCGTTGATGGCATCCACGATGGTATAGGTGTGCAGCTGATCACCGAACGTCTGAGCCGTGGTGAAATAACGCGGGTCGGTGGAACTTCCTGCATTGACTGCAAAAATCGGCGTTCCGGTAAAGCCGAACAGGTGGTACTTTTTGAAGTTGTGGACAATAGCCTTGTGCATATCACCGAACTGGCTGCGGTGGCACTCATCAAAGATGATAACAACGTGCTTCTGATACACTTCATGTCCCGGATTCTTTTTGATGAAGGTTGCCAGCTTCTGGATGGTGGTAATGATGATGTGCGCTTCCGGGTTTTCCAGTTGGCGTTTCAGAATCGTGGTGCTGGTGTTGGAGTTTGCCGCACCCTTTTCAAAGCGGTCATACTCCTTCATGGTCTGGTAATCCAAATCCTTGCGGTCTACCACAAACAGCACTTTGTCAATGTAGGGCAGCTGCGAAGCCAGCCGTGCCGTCTTGAAGGAGGTCAGCGTCTTACCGGAGCCTGTGGTGTGCCAGATGTAACCACCGCCCTCAATGGTGCCGTACTTTTTGTAGTTGTTGGCGATCTCTATGCGGTTCAAAATTCGCTCCGTTGCCGTGATCTGGTACGGACGCATTACCATCAACATCTTTTCCGAAGTGAAGATGCAATATCGGGTCAGCACGTTCAGGATCGTATGCTTTGCAAAGAATGTCCGGGTAAAGTCGATCAAATCCGTCAGCACACGGTTGTTTGCATCGGCCCAGTAGGAGGTAAATTCAAAGCTGTTGCTGGTCTTTTCCTTTTTCGTTTTGCCGTTCTTGGCATCCTTGATGGCATTATAGCGGGTGCTATTGGAGTAGTACTTGGTATTTGTGCCGTTGGAGATTACGAAAATCTGCACATACTCGTACAGGCCGCAGCCAGCCCAGAACGAATCCCGCTGATAGCGGTTGATCTGGTTGAACGCTTCCCGGATGGCCACTCCGCGCCGCTTCAGCTCTACATGAACCAGCGGAAAGCCGTTGACCAGAATCGTCACATCGTAGCGATTATCGTGCCGCGCACCATCCGTCTGCTTTACCTCATACTGATTGATGACCTGCAAGCGGTTGTTGTGGATGTTCTTCTTATCGATCAGCGTGATGTTTTTGGAGCTGCCATCATCCCGGTGCAGCACCTGTACGTTATCTTCCTGAATCTTCCGGGTCTTTTCGGGGATGTGCTCGTTGGGATTGGCGATCACATCACTGAAAAACTGCCGCCACTCCGTATCCGAAAACTGGTAGTGGTTCAGCTCTTCCAACTGGCTGCGGAGATTGGCAATCAGTTCATCTTCAGTATGTAATGGCAGATAGGTATATCCCTGCTCGCACAGCAGACGGATAAACTCTTTTTCCAGTTCTGCCTCGCTCTGGTAGCTGTCAGAGCGCACTTTGGAGGGTTCATAGGTGGCAACAACGGTATCTTCATTGGTGGCCGCAACGATATTGAAAAAGGACATTTTCACACCCGCCTTTTATTCGTACAAACCTGCTTCTTCTCGTTCTACTCGAATATCACGCAGTTTTCTCCCCTGATAAAGCCAATGAACCGGCCCCTGTAAGGGGTACTTCGTCTGCATGATTTTTTGTGCTAATGCAGAAAGGGAATAAGTCTTGCCCTGATACTCAATTTGCCTGTCATCTTTTACGATTGCCACTACTTCCGGATGGTTCTGAAGAATAATTTCCGCCCCCATCGGTATGCCGCATTTGATGAACGAGAATGGAGCCTTGCGCTCTTTTGCTTCTTCCTGAATTTCTGCCGCAACTTCTTCATCTGCGATTTCATGGCCTTCCGGGGTAAGCCGCTGCAATTTGTCCATCGTACCACTTAGCTTTGCAATGCTCTCCAACAGTGCATAAGCGTCCTCTTTGGTCATTGCGTAGAACTCTTTTGTCCGCGTCTTGCCATCGAACGTATCAATAGCGCGCAAGTCCGGATTCAAACGATCAATCAGACTATGTAATTCTTTGTCTTGCAGCGGCGTTGAAACATCATAAGTAGCATACACCCGGAATGCAAATGGGATGCACTCGCTGCGGTTCAACTGTTTCAAACGATTTTCAATGTCGGTTGCATAGCCGATTTTTACATAATCCGGAAAAGAAGGATTCGTAAGAATATAAATTACACCAGTCTTTTTTGCTGCACTCACGTTGCAGCCACCTCCTTAAACGTCAACAATTTGTCCCGATAATATTCATACTGTTTTTTTCTCGCTTCAATCTCTGCGGGCAGGCCACTGCTCAAATCATTACAGATTGCATCAAAGCGGTCAAGGATATTTACAATATACTTTTGCCGCTCTTTACTCGGAAGCGGAATTTCAATCTTATTCAGATTCTTCTGGTTCAATTTAGGTTGTGCGCCACCCGAAATATAAGATACCAAATCAATCGAGTTCAAATAGAACTCTACAAACCGTCTGGTTTCATAGCAGTCAAACTTCAAAACGTGCGCATGATTATTGACCCAGTTTTTTCCCGAAATGGAAAATGCTATTGGTGTACTTCTTGCCAGAAGATTTGCCCCGTCCTCTGACACAAGCAGATAATCTCCGTCAAAGATATAATCCTTTACATAATCCACAATGCCAGAAGCTCCATAATATGGGTACTTTCCTGCTTCACGTTTGCCGCTTGTAACAGGCTTTCGCATACTATCACAATTTTCTGCAATGTCTTCCAGCGTAACAACCGCATAACCAAACACATACTGCAAGAGTTTAATCAGTGCTCTGCTCTGCTCTGCTCTGCTCTGCTCTGCTCTGCTCTGCTCTGCTCTGCTCTGCTC
>CALDLZ010000130.1 GCA_937915335.1 uncultured Faecalibacterium sp. | reverse complement strand
CAGCACACACTTATAACCCGCATTATTGGCGCGCCAGCTCAGATCCACGTCCTCGAAGTAAGCGAAGAAATTCTCGTCGAAGGTGCCGATCTCGTCCAGAATGCTCTTGCGGTAGAGGGCCGCGCCGCCGCAGGCCGAGAAAATGCGTTTCTGCCTGGTGTAGCGGCTGGCTCGGCGGCCATCGCCAGTCTTGCAGGCAAAGCCCATCCAGGTGACGTAATCCCCGGCATCATCGGCAAGCTCCCGGTCAAAGTGACGGATCATCAGGCTCTGCACCGCAAAGATCTTGGGGTCAGTCTCTGCCACCCGGATGAGCTCCGCCAGCCATTCGGGCTCGGCAAAGGCATCGTTGTTGAACATGACCACATACTCGCCCTTCGCCCGGGCGATGCCCTGATTCACGGCGTGGGAGAAGCCGGTATTGGTACCGTTCTCGATCAGCGTGAAGTTGGGGCGGTCACAATAGCTGCGGGCTTGCTCCAGACTTTCGTCGGTGGAGCCGTTATCCACGATGATGAGCTCAAAATCCTGCTCTGTCTGGGCATAGACCGACTCGATGGAGTCCCTGAGCCAGCCCTTGCCGTTGATGTTGGGGATGACGATGGTTGCTTTCATATATAAACGCTCCTGAAAATTCAACTTCGCTGAAAAGTATAGCATATTTGCGGGGAAAAGGGAACAGAAGCGGCTTGAAAATATATTTCAGACTTTTGTCGCAAATGCCCAGCCACTTCAGTGTCCGGTTGTGCAATCTGCTCCTGAATTGTGACCAAAACGTGTGAAAATTGAGAAAAAAGCTGTGGAAGTGTTTACAAAAGAGTAACATGCTGGTATACTTTACACCAGTGAATGAAACGCACTTTGGTGAAGAAAGGATACTGACGTGGAAACAGCCCAGCACTTTGGAAGCAAAATTTGGAAAAAACTCACTGCCCTGCTCGCGACCATGGCCCTGATGGCCGTGCTGCTGCCCGGGGCACTGGCGGTAGACCTGAACGTGGATGTCGGGTTTTATTTTAAGCAGAGCCGGGGCGGCACCTGCACCTTGACCTCTGCCGCAATGATGCTTCGCCGCCGCGCCTACATGGACGGCATGGACAGCTGGGTGGATGTCACCGAGAATGGCATCAAGAGCACTGCCTGGTCTGGCGGGCTCTCCCACAGCTTTACATACAATGATATGCATGTTGGTTACGCTACCCTACCTTCGGGTAAGGCGGCAAAGACCCAGGCGCTCATCTCCATTCTGGCAGAGCACCCGGAGGGCATCGTGCTGTATGACCGCACCAAGCCTCATGCCGTGCTCCTGACCGATTACACCAACGGCGTGTTCTATTGCTCTGATCCCTCCAGCGGTGTGGCATCCGGTCGAGTGCCGCTGTCTGCCGCCAGCATCTCCATCAGCGGTGCGTCCTGCTACTGGTACATCACCGAGGATGGCAATGACGATGGCTTGGAGCTGTTGGAAGAGGCTGTGCAGGCTGAGGAAGCCGCCGCAGAGGCCGAAACCGCGACAACAGAGACTGTGAGCGAGGAAAGCAGCCAGAACTGGTGGACGAGCCTGTTTGGCTAAATATTGATTTTCGGGGCGGCTGGCCGTTGGGGCAGCCGCCTTTTTTGCTAGCATCCTCACCCTCTCAGGCCGCTTCGCGTCCAGCTCTCTCAAAGGGAGAGCTCTTGACAAAAACGCAAACCTTGCATTTACTGCCAAGGCCTCCCACTTTGGGGGAGGTGGCATCGCGTAAGCGATGACGGAGAGGGTGAACCCGTTCACCTCCGCAGTTCCGTTCCCGGGAAATAATGCGCCAGAATTTCCTCCGCGCTCTGACCCTGCTCGGCCAGCGCCTTGGCACCCCACTGGCTCAGGCCCACGCCGTGACCATAGCCCTTGGTGGTGATGACAAAGCCGCCCGCCTGGTACTGTACCGTGAAGCAGGCGCTCCGCAGGCCCAGTGCTTTGCGCAGGGCCGGGCCGGTGATGCTCTGCCCGCAGATTGGTACGGAAGCCACATAGCCCGAGGGAGTGAGTGCTGCTTCCCCGAACCAGCTGCCGGGTGTGGAAGGGTCGGGTGTGATGCCCAGCCCGGCGAGGGCCTGCTGCAGCTGATCGGTGGTGAACTGGACAGTATAGAGGTAGTTGTCAGCGTTGAGGTCTGTGGAGCTGTCCACAGCGACCAGATAGGGAAGGGCAGAGCCCCAGACGTTTTCACTGGTCTCGGTCATGCCGTTGGAAATGGCAAAATAGCTTGTCCCGGCGGGGGCGTTGCCGTAGTAGAGAACATCGGTCAGCACGCTGTCCACCAGCGTGGAGAGCCGGGCGTAGTTCTCCTCGTAGGCGGTGCCCCAGTAGCTGCGGAGAACGGCATCTGTCAGGTATCCCTGTCTGCGGGCGGGGTCCACTGTCAGCCAGCCGGAGGCCGGGTCCACAGCGTGGTCACGGCAGTAGAGCGCATAGCTGTGGGCCGCGATGGCTTGGGCCTTGAGGGCCTCGTCCGGCCAGCTGATGGGCATTTCCGCCGCCACCGCCCCGATGAGATAGTCCCGCCGGGACACCGATACCACGGCACCGGCGCTCTGGTCGGCTAAAAGGAAGCTTTCGCTGTCCTGGTCGGAGGGGAGCATGGCTGTACTGCCCGGGGCGGCTTCCCGCGTGGACTCATCCGTCTGGGACGTGGATGCCGCGCCAGGTGCCGGGCCCAAGGCCGCCAGTGTCAACCGGTAACCTGCCGCCGGCAGCAGCGTCCCCAGCACCAGCAGCAGGGCGCAGAGGAGAAAGAATGTCTTTTTCATCGTGATTTTCCCTCCCGGACAGGCATTTCTCTGGGCTCAGTGTACCAGCCCGGCGGGGTGAAAAAGCGCACATTTCATCCAAGACTTGAATTTGCTTCACAAAAGCGCTATCATAGGGGTGTGCCATCATGGTGGATGGCCGGAAAGTATATAAAATAGAATAGAGAAAGGGGAAACCGCGCATGAACTATACCCATGCAGAGGTGGCATCGCTGGACCCGCAGACCATGCGGACGCTCTGCGAAGAGTACCTTGCCAACAACTATATCGACCCGGAGACAAGTGAGCGTCTCGGTGTCAAGCGCGGCCTGCGCAACCCGGATGGCACTGGTGTTCTGGCAGGTTTGACGAATGTCTGTGATGTCGTGGGCTACAAAAAGGATCAGGAAGGACATGTGATCCCCACGCCGGGCAAGCTGATCTACCGTGGCGTGGATATCAACGAGATCGTGAACGAAGCCTACCGCAACGACCGTTTTGTGTTCGAGGAGGTCATCTGGCTGCTGCTGTTCGGCAGTCTGCCCACCCAGGAGCAGTTGGACGATTTCTGTGAGCTGCTGGCCGAGCACCGCGCTCTGCCCGACGGTTTCATGGACACCATGAACGCCCCCTCGCCCAACATTATGAATAAGATGCAGCGGTGCGTGCTGGGCCTGTATTCCTACGATGAGCACGCCGAGGATCTGTCCCTGGAGAACATTCTGAACCAGAGCA
>CALDLZ010000129.1 GCA_937915335.1 uncultured Faecalibacterium sp. | reverse complement strand
CGGCAAGATCTTTGTTTACAACGTGACCCGCGTGGTCAAGATCCGCACCGGCGAGGAGGACTTCGCCGCCTTGCAGGATGTGGAGTAACGTTCCACACTCTAACCGCCGTCCCGCCTTGAGGGCGTGACAATAGATTTCTCCTTGTTCTCCTTTTTCCTTTTTCTGAATTCCACACGGCAAACAGCCCCTGCTTTCTCCGCACAAGGAAGCAGGGGCTTGTCGTTTGTAGTAACGATATGAAATCCACCTCCCGGCCTTAACTGAATTTTAGTTGACTTTCCGGAGGATTCGTGCTATTTTTCGGAAGTAAACCTCTGAATACTGGGAGCATCTATGAGTAATTGGAATGATTTTAACCGTGAAGCCAAGGCTGCTTTGCGGGTGGCGCTGCAATGGCTGCTGCTGGCCGTGCCCACGGGCTTGGTCTGCGGTGTGGTGGGCACGGCGTTCCACCTGAGCGTGGAGTATGTCACCGAGCTGCGGGCGGCCCAGCCCTGGCTGCTGTTCTGCCTGCCGGTGGCGGGCCTTGCCATCGTGGCGCTCTACAAGATAACAAAATGCGAGGGCGTGGGCACCAACAATGTCATCCGGGCCGTCCAGAGCGGTGAACCGGTCAGCATCCTGCTGGTGCCTGCCATCTTTCTGGGCACGGTGCTCACCCACCTGTGCGGCGGCTCTGCCGGACGTGAGGGTGCAGCCCTGCAGATGGGCGGCAGCATCGGCTGGAATATGGGCAGGCTGCTTCACCTGAGCAACCATGCCCGTCGCACGGCTACCATCAGCGGCATGGCGGCGTTCTTCTCGGCGCTGTTCGGCACCCCGCTGACCGCCGCCCTCTTCGCCATGATGGTGGAGGATGTGGGTCTGACCTTTACCTCGGCCTTTGTGCCGGCCTTCATTTCAGCCCTGATCGCCTATGGCGTATCGGTGGCCTGCGGCATCTCCCCCACCAATTTTGTTCTGAATTCCATTCCGAACCTGACATTAGAAACTGCTGTCCGCACGGCTCTGCTTGGTATCGCCTGCGCTCTGGTGACCCGGCTGTTCTGCTGGGCTCTCCACACCCTGGAGCACGAGATCCCGAAGCGTGTCCCGAATCCCTGGGTGCGTGTGGTGGGCGGTGCCGTGGCTGTCGTGGCCTTCTCCTATCTCTTCGGGATGGGGCGTTACAACGGCGCAGGGATGCCTATCATTGCGGATGCTGTGGAACAGGGTGTGGCACTGCCCTGGGACTTTGCCTGCAAGATCTTCCTGACCGCCCTGACGCTGGCGGTTGGCTTCAAGGGCGGCGAGGTCGTCCCTAGCTTCTTCATCGGTGCCACCTTCGGCTGTGTGGCGGGCCCGCTGCTGGGTCTGCCCGCCGGGTTCGCCGCGGCTGTCGGCCTGGTCTGCGTTTTCTGTGGTGCCACCAACGCCCTGATCCCCTCCATTCTGCTGGGTTTTGAGCTGTTCGGCGGGCAGGGGGTGGAGCTGATCGCATTGGGCTGCGGCGTGTGCTATATGCTCTCGGGCCACCACGGCCTGTACAGCAGCCAGACCTTCGTCACCAACAAGCTGCGGCCAGAGTACGCCTCCCACAAGTGGCGGGTCAAGCTGAAGCAGAAGGAAGAATGAGTTCCCGCAAATTTCCGCTGCGGAAAGCTTGATTTTTTGCCGCCATCGTGCTACAATCAGCGTAGTTTCATCCTGATCAAAGCGATGATGCGGACAAACCGAAGTTCGTTCCCCATGACGCAGAGAGGGCTGCCCCGGACACCGGGTGCTGCAAGCAGCCTGCCGTGCATCGGGCTTCTACCACCGCAGAGCGCAGAGGAGAACCTCTGCCGGGTGCGCCCGTTACAGCACAGCGAGTGGCGTGTTTTTTGAGGACACGCAATTCGGGTGGAACCGTGGAACGCGTGAAATTTCAGGCGCTTCATCCCGTAAGTCTGAGCGGGATGGAGCGCTTTTTTGTTTTATCTTTCATCAAAAGGAGAACCACCATGAAGATCATTTACAAAGACGGCCATGTGGACGAGTGCCCGCAGGACCAGGAACTGCATGTTATCCGCCACACCGCTGCCCATGTGATGGCCCAGGCCATCAAGCGTCTGTACCCCGAGGCTGACTTCGCCTTTGGCCCCGCCACCGAGAACGGCTTCTACTATGATGTCGATCTGGGCGATACCAAGCTCACCGACGACGATCTGGCCAACATCGAAAAAGAGATGCGCAAGATCTGCAAGGAAAACCTGGCCATCAAGCCCTTCATCCTGCCCCGTGACGAGGCCGTGAAGCTGATGGAGGAGCGCCACGAAAACTACAAGATCGAGCACATGGCTGATCTGGCCGACGAGACCGAGTTCAGCTTCTATCAGCAGGGCGAGTATATCGACATGTGCATCGGACCTCACCTGACCTATACCAAGGCACTGAAGGCCTTCAAGATCACCCAGCAGTCCGGCGCATACTGGAAGAACGACAAGGAAAACAAGATGCTGACCCGTATCAACGGCGTAGCTTTCCGCAACCAGGAAGAGCTGGAAGCCTGGGAGAAGGAGCAGCAGGAGGCCCGTGAGCGCGATCACCGCAAGATCGGCAAGGAGATGGGCCTGTTTATGACCGATGATCTGGTGGGCCGCGGCCTGCCCATGTTCCTGCCTGCCGGCTACACCGTCTGGCAGGAGCTGGAGAGCTATATCAAGGAGAAGGAGCGTGCCCGCGGCTACCTGCACGTTATGACCCCCTGTATCGGCACCGTGAACCTGTACAAGACCTCCGGCCACTGGGATCATTACCGTGAGAACATGTTCCCCCCGATGGAGATGGAAGGCGAGAGCTACGTCCTGCGCCCGATGAACTGCCCCCACCACATGATGATCTACGCAAATCGTCCCCACTCTTACCGTGACCTGCCCATGCGCATCGGTGAGATCGCACACGATTTCCGCTACGAGTCCTCCGGCACCCTGAAGGGCATTGAGCGCGGTCGTCACTTCTGCCAGAACGATGCCCACCTGTTCTGCACCCCGGAGCAGATCAAGAGCGAGGTCGCAAACGTCTGTGACCTGATCTTTGAGACCTACAAGGATTTCCACATCACGGATTACCGCTGTGTCCTGAGCCTGCGTGATCCCGCTGACAAGAAGAAGTACCACGATGACGACGCTATGTGGAACCACGCCGAGAACGCTCTGCGCGAGGTTCTGACCGAACTGGGCATTCAGTTTACCGAAGAGATCGGCGAGGCTGCCTTCTACGGCCCCAAGCTGGATGTGAACGTCAAGCCCGCCGTGGGTGCCGAGTATACCCTGTCCACCTGCCAGCTGGACTTCTGCCTGCCCGCAAAGTTCCACCTGACCTATGTGGACAAGGACGGCTCCGAAAAGACCCCCGTTGTCCTGCACCGTGCGATCCTGGGCTCTCTGGACCGCTTCATGGCCTACCTGATCGAAGAGACCAAGGGCAAGTTCCCCACCTGGCTGGCACCTGTTCAGGTCAAGGTCCTGCCCGTCTCCGAAAAGACCCTGGACTACGCACAGTCCATCACCGAGAAGCTGGTCGAGGCCGGTGTCCGTGTGGCTCTGGACGATGACAACCAGAAGATCGGCTACAAGATCCGTGCCGCACAGCAGGTGGACCGTGTGCCCTATATGCTGGTTCTGGGTGCCAAGGAAGCCGAGGCCGGCAACGTCTCCATCCGCGACCGCAAGGGCGAGACCACCACGATGGAAGTTGCAGACTTCATCGCAAAGGTCACCGAGGAGATCAAGACCCGCGCATATAACGCCTGATTTCTGAAATAAATAACAGCGCCGCTTTCCCGAGGTGGGAGGGCGGCGCTGTTTTGTTTGCATTTTATCTTTACAACCTGTTATTTCAGCAGGTTATCATCCGTGAAGTAGTCAATGCGCATGGACTTGCGGACATCGGCCAGAGTGGCGGCGGCGGTCTTTTCGGCCACGGCACTGCCTTCCTTCAGGATCTCCACGACCTCGGGCAGACGCTGCTCCCACTCCTTGCGGCGGTTACGGATGGGCTCCAGCTCAGCCTGCATGACGGCGTTCAGGAACTTCTTGATCTTCACATCGCCCAGACCACCGCGCTGATAGTGGGCCTTGAGCTCGTCGAGGTTCTGGTACTCGGGCAGGAACTCGGCGAAGTGCTCGGGACGGCTGAAGGCATCCAGATAAGTGAACACGGGGTTGCCTTCCACCTTGCCGGGGTCCTGCACACGCAGGTGGTTCGGGTCGGTGTACATGGACATGATCTTCTTCTTGATGTCCTCAGGTTCATCGGACAGATAGATGCAGTTGCCCAGGCTCTTGCTCATCTTTGCCTTGCCGTCGATACCGGGCAGACGCAGGCAGGCGGCGTTCTGGGGCAGCAGGATCTCGGGCATGGTCAGGGTCTCGCCATAGACAGCGTTAAACTTGTGCACGATCTCACGGCACTGCTCCAGCATGGGCATCTGATCCTCACCGGCGGGGACGGTGGTGGCACGGAAAGCCGTGATATCTGCCGCCTGGCTGATGGGATAGGTAAAGAAGCCAACAGGAATGCTGGTCTCGAAGTTCTTCTGCTGGATCTCTGCCTTGACGGTTGGGTTGCGCTGCAGGCGGCTCACCGTGACAAGGTTCATATAATAGAAGCTCAGCTCGGTAAGCTCAGGCACCATAGACTGGATGAAGATGTGGGCCTTGGCAGGGTCAATACCCACGGCCAGATAGTCCAGCGCCACCTGTAAAATGTTCTGGCGGACCTTCTCCGGGTTATCGGCGTTATCGGTCAGGGCCTGCGCGTCGGCGATCATAATATAGATCTCGTCGAACTTGCCGGAATTCTGCAGGCGGACGCGCTCCTTCAGGGAGCCGACATAATGGCCAACATGCAGGCGGCCCGTGGGACGGTCGCCGGTCAGAATGATCTGTTTCATTGTAATTTTTCTCCTCAAAAGTCTCCTTGCTCCGCCTTGCCTTTTCCGAAAAACGTTCTGGTTCTGCCAAGGGCTCCCCTAGTAGGGGAGCTGGCCGCCGCCAGGCGGACTGAGAGGTTTAATCGTTATTTATAAGTATATCCCCCACCGCTTTCGCTGTCAACAAAAAGAAAAAGCGATGGAACAAATCCATCGCTTTACTGGCGCCTCTTGCCTGACTCGAACAGGCGACACCCTGATTAACAGTCAGGTGCTCTAACCGACTGAGCTAAAGAGGCATCTATATAAAACGGCACATGACCGTTTTACTTCTTAAAAAATGGTGACCCGTACCGGAATCGAACCGATGTTAAAGGCGTGAGAGGCCTCTGTCTTAACCGCTTGACCAACGGGCCATA
>CALDLZ010000128.1 GCA_937915335.1 uncultured Faecalibacterium sp. | reverse complement strand
AGCGACGGAGAAGTACTTCTTGCCATTCTCGATGGCCCACTTCTTATAGGTACCAGCGACCAGATGCTGGAAGCGGACGGGGTTGGTGGAGTTACCGGTGATGGAGCACTGAACGTCCTCCTTCTTCATAATGGCAACGCCTTCCATAACGTCATTTGCACCGTAGCACTTGACGGCAGCGCGCTCACCCTCGGAGAAGGGAATCTCCTTGACGACCTTCAGGGTCTGGGTGGGGATATCATACTCGGTCTGAACATAAGTAAAGCCGTTGATGCGGGAAATGATGTAGGCTGCATCCTTGCCCAAGCCGTTCAGGATAACACGCAGGGGGGTCTTACGGACCTTGTTTGCGGTGCGGGCGATGCCGATAGCACCCTCAGCAGCAGCAAAGGACTCGTGGCCTGCCAGGAAAGCGAAGCAGGTGGTGTCCTCGCTCAGCAGACGAGCGCCCAAGTTGCCGTGGCCCAGACCGACCTGACGCTGCTCAGCGACAGAGCCGGGGATGGTGAAGGCTTCCAGGCCTTCGCCGATAGCGGCAGCGCACTCGGCAGCGTCCTTGATGCCGCGCTTGACGGCGATTGCGGTGCCCAGGGTGTATGCCCAGACAGCGTTATCAAAGCAGATGGGCTGCACACCGCGGACGATCTTGTCGCAGTCGATGCCCTTAGCGAGGAGCATCTCGTTGCAGGCGTCCAGAGACTCCAGGCCATTGGCCTTCAGGCATGCCTCGATTTTCGGCATGCGGCGATCCATAGATTCAAAAGTTGCCATGAGTTGTTCCTCCTCTCTTATTCCTCACGCGGATCGATGTACTTGACAGCGCCGGCTTCCTTGCTGAAGCGGCCATAAGTACCCACGTTCTTCTCGTAAGCTTCGTTGGGGGTCTTGCCGTGACGGATATCCTCCATCATCTTACCCAGCTTAACGAACTGGTAACCGATGACCTCATCGTTGGCATCCAGAGCCAGCTTGTTGATGTAGCCCTCGGTCAGCTCCAGGTAACGCACGCCCTTGGCCTTGGTGGAGAAGATGGTGCCGGTCATGGAACGCAGGCCCTTGCCCAGGTCATCCAGACCTGCGCCGATGGGCAGACCGTCCTCAGAGAAAGCGGTCTGACTGCGGCCATAGACGATCTGCAGGAACAGCTCGCGCATTGCCACGTTGATAGCGTCGCACACCAGGTCAGTGTTCAGAGCTTCCAGGATGGTCTTGCCGGGCAGGATCTCGCCAGCCATAGCGGCGGAATGGGTCATGCCAGAGCAGCCGATGGTCTCCACCAGAGCCTCCTCGATGACACCGTTCTTGATGTTCAGAGACAGCTTGCAGCAGCCCTGCTGAGGTGCACACCAGCCCACACCGTGGGTGTAGCCGCTGATGTCCTTGATCTCATAGGCCTTGACCCATGCGCCCTCTTCGGGGATGGGAGCAGGACCATGCTTAGGACCTTTGGTGATCGGGCACATATTCTGTACTTGCTGCGAATAGGTCATAATCATACTCTCCTTTTGACAAATTGATGCCATTGGCAGGGATGCCCTGCCTTTGCATTGACCGGTACGCCGCTCTCTTCAGCGCCAATCCGGTACTACCACGCACAATTTTATTATAGAGAACCTCGGCGGATTTTGCAAGACATTTTGCGAATTTTTTCACGAGCATTTTTGCCGGTTATTCGCTGCTAACCAGCATTTTCACTGCTTTCGCCGTCATGCTTGTCAAGTTTCTGTCAATTTTGTCAGTCGGGGATTTTTCGCTGTCCGGTTCAGTTTTTCTTTGGGGCAGGCGGGGCCTTGACGGGGCGTAAGGCCAGGATGCAGACAAAGCCCGCCACCGCTCCTGCCATAGCCAGCCAGTGCCGCCCGGTGGCAAGCCCCCAGAGGTTCGCCGCAAAGGGAAACGCAAGACTTCCCACGCTCTGTCCAAGGGCCAGAAAGCCGTAGTTCACCCCCGCATGGGGCAGGCCGAACAGGTCAGTAGAGAGGGCAGGCAGCACCGCCGCCAGCGCCGAATAGCAGAAGGTGAGCCCCGCATAAACGACCACCACCGCCCAGCCCTGCGCAAACAGGAACAGCGCCGAAAGCCCCAGCGACACGCCAAACAAAATCAGATCGGTGGGGCGGCGGCCAATTTTATCACTGAGCAGGGGCATAAGCAGGCGGCCCGCGGCGCTGCCCACACTGCCCAGCACGATGCTCCACAGCGCCGTACGCTCGTCCAGCCCCCGCTCCATGCCCAGCTTTAAGATAATGGGGCTGAACAGCAGCACCGCCGGGGTGGAAAAGCAGACGGCCCCGGCACAGAGCCAGTATTGTTTTGTTTTCAGCATCTGCATGGGGGAGAGGTCGAGGGCCTTTTCCCTGCCCTGCTTCTCCGTTTTTTGCCTTTTCGGGGGTGGGTCAACGAGCAGGGCACTGCCCACAAGGCAGACCGGCAGAGTGAGCGCGCCCAATGCCCAGAACGCTCCCCGGATGCCCTGCACCGGCCCGAAGCCATTCAGTGCCGCACGGACAAACACGGTGAGGAACGCGCCGCTCAGGCCCACCGCACCGCCAATGACCCCGGTAGCCAAGCCCTTGCGGCCCTGATACCATTTCTGGGCACAGGATTGGATAGACGGGTACAAAAAAGCCGTGCCAAGCCCCGCCGGAACGCTGAACACCGCCCAGAACCAGCCGCCCATCTCCCCGGGCAGGAGCGCCGCTGCAAGGAACCCGCCGCAGAGCAGGCCCGTGCCCCACAGTGCCGCACAGCGGGGGCCCCGCTTATCCTGCAAAAAACCGCCGATCACGCATCCCACCCCGAATGCCGCGATCAGGATGCCGAAGGCATAGCCTGCGCCATCCTCGGTCAGGCCGAACTCATCCATCACCGGCTGCTGGAACACGCCCCACGCTGCCGGCAGACCTGTCAAAATCTGAATCGCCGCCCCCGCCGCCAAGATCGCCCAGGGGCGGCTCGCTGTAAACCGTTTCATTCACTTCACCTCAGTGTTTAGTCTGCCCGTTTTGGTTGACAATCTGACATTCTGTTTTATAATTATTGTATTATAGGATAATATCAAACCCTTCCGTCATTGCTTTGCAATGCCACCTTCCCTAATAGGGAAGGCCTTGGCAGCCGGGTGAAGCTTTTCCTTTATGCCAAGGGCTCCCCTACTAGGGGAGCTGGCGGGCGCAAGCCCGACTGAAGGGTTTAATCGTAAAAGAAAGAGGAACCAACTATGAAATCACAGGCATTGAAGGGTATGCGCGACCTGCTGCCCGCCGAACAGACCCTGCGCGACTACATCCAGGGCAAAATTCTGGAGACCTACCGTGCTTCCGGCTTCGAGCGCATCTCCACCCCCATGCTGGAGGATATGGAGAACCTGGACAAATCCGACGGCGGCGATAACCTGAACCTGATCTTCAAGGTGATGAAGCGCGGCGACAAGCTGACCAGCGCCCTGGAATCCGGCGACCCCAAACAGCTTTCCGATATGGGCCTGCGCTATGACCTGACCCTGCCCCTGAGCCGCTTCTATGCCGCCAACAAGGACAAGCTCCCCCACCCCTTCAAGGTCATCCAGACCGACCGGGTGTTCCGTGCCGAGCGTCCCCAGAAGGGCCGTCTGCGCGAGTTCGTCCAGTGCGATATCGATATTCTGGGCGACGAGAGTCCCAACGCCGAGGTCGAGCTCATCGACGTGACCGCCCGTGCCCTGCTGGGCATCGGCTTCACCGGCTTCACCGTGAACATCAATGACCGCCGCATCCTGCGCGGTATGCTGGAAAGCATGGGCTTTGCCGCCGACACGCTGGATTCCGTCTGCATCACCTTCGACAAAATGGACAAGATTGGTGCCGAGGGCGTGAAGGCCGAGCTGACCGAGAAGCAGCTGCCCGAAAACGCCATCAACGCGCTGGCCGATTTCATCGCCGCCGGTGACGTGACACTGGACTCCGTGGCTTCCCGCTGTGCGGACCCCGCCATTGCCGATGACCTGAAGTATGTTCTGGCCACCGCAAAGGCCATAGCCGGTGACCGCTTTGATGTGGCCTACTGCCCCAGCCTGGTGCGCGGTCAGGGCTACTACACCGGCATGGTGTTCGAGATCACCTGCCCGCAGTTCAGCGGTGCCGTGGCAGGCGGCGGCCGTTACGATAACATGATCGGCAAGTTCCTGGGCACCAAGGTGCCTGCCGTGGGCTTCTCCATCGGCTTCGAGCGTGTCTGCGGCATCCTGCTGGAGCAGGGCTACCAGATCCCCGGTGCCAAGCAGAAGATCGCACTGCTCTACAACAAGGATGCGGACTTCCCCGCCGTGCTGGCCAAAGCCGCACAGCTGCGGGAGACTTACAACGTCACCGTTCTATCCCAGGGCAAGAAGCTGGGCAAACAGCTGGGCCAGCTGGAGGCTTCCGGTTTTGCCGGTGCCGCCTTTATGGATAAGGATGAAGTAAAGATCTTCTAATCAGCCAACGCAATCAACAAAAAGGCGGATGCATGATCGTGCATCCGCCTTTTCGCTGATTTATCAATTACAAATCGTACAGTTCCGTATACTTCTTGGTCAGATAATCCAAATAGTATTTTACATCGAACGCGCCGCAGGCGTTCTTGACGATCTCAGCGGGTTCCATCAGGTGGCCGTACTGGTGGACCTTCTCCCGCAGCCAGCCGGTAACGGCAGAGAGGTCGCCGCGGGCCACGCCGCCATAGACATCGAACTCCTGCTCCATGTTGTAGAGCATCTGGGCGCCATAGGCGTTGCCCAGAGCGTAGGACGGGAAGTAGCCGAAGGAGCCGCCGGACCAGTGGCTGTCCTGCAGGCAGCCATCCCGGTCATTGGGCACCTCAATGCCAAGATACTCCTTGTACAGCCGTGCCCACTCTGCGGGAACATCTTTCGCCGTCAATGTACCGGCAATGAGCTGCTTTTCGATCTCGTACCGCACCATGATGTGCAGGCAGTAAGTCAGCTCGTCGGATTCCGTACGGATCAGGCTGGGCTCCACCTTGTTCACGGCCCGGTAGAACTGCTCGGCGGTCACATTGCCCAGCTGCTCGGGGAAGAACTCCTGCACCTTGGGATAGATGGCACCGATAAAGGCACGGGAGCGGCCAATGAGGTTCTCGAAAAAACGGGACTGACTCTCGTGCACGCCCATAGACACACCGCCGGTCAGGCAGGTGTACTGCAGGTCGTCCCGGATGCCCAGCTCATACAGCGCATGACCGCCCTCATGCAGGACGGAATACATGGAAGAAGCCACATTGTGCAGGTCATAGTTGGTGGTGATGCGGACATCCTTATTGTTGAACTCCAGCGTAAAGGGATGCTCGGTCTCGCCCAGTCCGCAATGGCCCCGATCCAGTCCCATGACCTCCATGATGTAGTCGGCGAAAGCCTTCTGCTGATCGGCAGGGTATTCCAGATGCAGGAAGCTGTCATCGATCTGGGGCTTCTCGCCAATGGCCTTGATAAGGGGGACCAGGCCCTTGCGCAGAGTCTCAAAAAATTCATCCAGCTGCTTGGTGTCCACGCCGCGCTCATACTCGTTCAGCAGGGCATCATAGGGAGCCTTGGTGGAATCATAATAGCCTGCAAACTTGCGGTTATAGTCCACCAGCTCCTGCAAAACAGGGCAGAAGGAAGCAAAATCATTGTTCTCCTTGGCCTTGTGCCAGACATCGCTGGCCCGGTTGGTCAGCTCGCTGTAAGCCATATACTCGTCGGCAGGGATGCGGGTGAGCTGCTGGCAGCTACGGCGCAACTCCTCCACTTCACGTCGGTGGATGGTGTCCAGCTTCTCCCGCTCGGCGTAGAGTTCCTCAACCAGTGCGGTGGTCTCGGTTGCGGTCATCAGCTTCTGGCGCTCACCGGCCAGAATACTCAGGGCCACGCCCCGGCCCTCGGCGGTGTCCTTAGGGGCCACGGTCACAGCATCCAGATACAGGCTGCTCTCGGCACAGGTGTAGGCGTACAACTTCTTTTGCAGCGCGTCCAGCGCCTGCAGCTTCTTGTTCAGTTCCATGGGTGTTCTCCTTTTTATTCTTCCGTCGGAAAGGCCGGATTTTTCCAGAAAAATTTCCGCCGGGCCACGGGATCCGGGTCTGGGATCTCAAACGTGTAGCGTTCCGTCGCATTGATCACGGTGGTGCGGCCATGGGTGCAGACCCGGGGGAGCTTGGCATTGTAGCTCAGGTGAACATGCCCGTGCACGAACCACTGGGGCTGATACTCCTCCAGCAGGTCATTGAAGCAGACAAAGCCTTTGTGGGCTTTGTCATCGCCATCATTCAGGCCCGCCGCCGGGGAGTGGGTCAGCAGCAGATCGATGCCGCCCGCATGGTGGGCCTTGAACCAGAGCTTCCGGGCCCGGGCCCGCATCGCCCGCTCGGTATACTGGAAGGTATCCTCCCGGTTATAGCGGATGCTGCCGCCCAACCCCATGATGCGCAGGCCCTTCCAGACATACACTTGGTCGTCCACACAGATACAGCCGCCGGGCTCCCCCTGGGTGCGGTAGTTGCCATCGTGGTTGCCGTGGACATACAAGATGGGAGCTGCCGTGAAATTCGTCAGGTATTCGAGGTATTTTTTCGGCAGGTCTCCGCAAGAAAGGATCAAATCGATCCCGGCCAGACGTTCCTTGGAGCAGTAATCCCACAGCGCCCTTGAGGGGACATCTGAAATCGCAAGTATCTTCACGTCCGCAACACTCCGTTCTGTTGAAAATTTCCCAGCTTACCGCGGCATTCCCTTCAGGCTGGTCAGGCCGTTGATATCCACCAGCCCCCGGGTCTTGATGTCCAGCTCTTCATAGTGGGGCAGACTGCCCTCCACACACTCGCCCAGCCAGTCCATCTCCATCAGTTCCTTGGGGGTATAGGTATCCGCCGTCGGGGCCTTTGGGATGTGTCCCTGGGCAAAGATGCCCGAGGGGAAGATGGGAAACTCGTTGACCGAGAGGTTCTTTTCCAGCAGGTCGAGCAGCTGCTGGGTGCCCTTCGGCAGGGGCTCATAGTAATCCAGCCGCAGGGCCTGACTGCCAAAGCCCCACCAGTAGTTGATGGCCTTGCCGCCCGCCATGCTGTCCCAGGTGTTCTCGAAGATGGAGCGGATGATGCCGGTGTAAAAGGCCTCCCATTTCAGCACCGGCAAGGCCACAGGCTGGATGCTGCCATCCGGCATCCGGCGGCAGAGGCCATAATTCCGGTGGCTGCCCAGCGGCTCGTTGGGGCTGGCAGCGTGGAACAGGGTGATATCCGGACAGTCGGAGAAATCCAGCGGCTTGCCCTCTTCCGGCAGGCAGGCCCACCGCAGGAGGATATGGCTGTTGGGCCGCACCGTGCGCAGACCCCGGGCAAAGGCGTTGATGGCCGCCGGGGTTCCGTAAACGGGGTTTGCCGCCACATAACCCACCCGGTCGGTCTCGTTCAGGATGCCTGCCAGCATTCCCAGCAGGTAATTGGCTTCGTAGGTGCGGGGGTAGTAGGTGCGCACCAACGGGTGGGCCGCATTGACACAGCAGTTCAGGAACCTGGTCTTGGGGTGCTGGGCCGCAACCTTCAGGCAGGCAGGATACATCCGGGTGCAGGTGGTAAACACCACATCGGCGTTGTCGTGGGCCACCTCTTCCATGATCTGTTCCGCATCCACCTCGGGGCTGATATTTTCCCGGTTGATGATGTTGAGCCGTCCGGGGAAGGCCTGCCGCAGGGCTTCAATCCCCTTTTCGTGGCCGCGCACCCAGGCACTGGACTTGGCATCATACTCGTGGAGGAACACGACTTTGAGCTCGCTGGGCTTGCTGAAGATATTCAGCTTGCTCAGCAGCGGCTCGCTGCCGGGTTTGGGCTCCAGCGAGAGCTCCACGGCATGGGGCTCGGTCAGGATCTTGATCTCGTCCCACAGCCGGGAAAGGTTTGCCCGCACCTGGCTGGGGGTAGACTGGCAGGCATCCGAGTAGCGGTAGACTGACAGGTAGACCAGCAGGGCATCGCCCGGGGTCAGGTTCAGCGCGGAGCCGCCCAGTGCATAGAACTGCTGGCTGAACACGGTGTACAGGGCTGAGAAGTTCAGCCGGTCATCCTTCGTCCATGCTTCCCCGGTGGCCTTGCAGGTCAGGGTCTGCAGCTTCGCATAGCCGCCCAGCTTGGAGAACCGGACATTGTTGATCTTGCTCAGCTTATAAAAATCGAGGAACTCGTAATAGATCTTATTTTCCAGCGTGTCGTTCCTGGCCGGGATCAGCCGGGTGACGGTGCCGGGAATGGTGACAGCCTCATAATATTTGAGGACGGACACCCGCTTGTTGCCCTCCTGCACATAAAACTTGTTCAGGTATTCATAGGCAGTGATCGGGGTGTGGATACCTTCTTCCAGGTGGGCATCACAGAGGTTCGACCACTTGGCGGCGAACTCGGTGTCATCCTCCAGCAGGGGCATGAAATTGGAGGCAAAGGCCGTGTGCCGCCCGCTGGTCTTGGTGCCCACGATACTTTCGGCAGGAATATCCACCAGCCCCAGCGGCTCCTGGGCCACGATATCCACACCACTTATGATATCATCCAGCACCGCAAGGTACGGCGACTGGCCCCGCGCCACACTGGCACGGTACGCGCGCTGCCCGGCGCGCTGCGCGTTTCTGTAATCTTCCATCATAGCCGCAGCAGGACTCCCTTCATCAATGGCTTTTCGTTTTCTCTTTCCCATCCCATACCGCCCTCGCGGCAGGATCTAAGCACAGTATAACATGAATTTCGGATTTATGGGAGACTTTCTCCGGCAAAGGTGTTGATTTACAGAAATTTTTCAGGTACGATAAACAGGAAGAAACATTTGCGAGGTACATTTTCATGCAGACTGAACAGCTGCCCCGTCTCGAAGCGGGGGAATATCCCGGCGGCATCTGGTATTACGAGCCCCACACCTACCTGCCCTACCGTTATGTTCTGGGCCGGGTAGGCAGGCATCCGCTGGTGTGCATCGGCATCAACCCCAGCACCGCCCAGCCCGGCGCGCTGGATCCTACCTTAAAGAGTGTGGAGCGGCTGGCCAATGCCAACGGCTTTGACAGCTGGATCATGTTCAACGTCTACCCCCAGCGTGCCACCGACCCCAACGACATGGACAAGGTGCCTGACCGCGCCCTCTGCGACGAGAACCTGCGCTGGCTGAAGGCCGTGCTGGCCGAAACGGAACCCACCATGTGGGCCGCCTGGGGCACCCTGATCGAAAAGCGGGACTACCTGCCCGGCCTGATGCGGGAGATGGTGGCCCTGACGAGAGAGCGGAACATTCCCTGGGTGACCTTTGGCAAGCGGAGCAAGAAGGGCCATCCCCACCACCCACTCTATCTGCGCAAAGATTCAACACCCGAGCCCTTTGATGTGGAAAACTATCTGGACACCTGCTTTTGAGGGAGGGATACCATGACTCCGGAACACTACCAGACCCTGCTGCGCTGGCTGGAAGCCCGCCCCGCCCTGAAAAAGTGGATCATCGCCCTGAACCGCTGGCTGCCCGCCGTGCCCTTTGCCTGCTATCCCCTGCTGCTGGTACTGCTGAACGTCAGGATGTTCCGGTTGTTCCCGGTGGATCGTACCGCCGCGCTGGATCTTATGCAGCTCATCGTCCGGGCGATTTTGGTTCCGGCCCTTGTTTTTCTTGGCGGCACCCTGCTGCGGGCAAAGCTGAACTTCCCCCGCCCTTACGAGCAGCCGGGCTTCACCCCGCTGGTGAAAAAGGAGACCCGCGGCAAATCCTTCCCCTCCCGCCATGCCCTGAGCGCGGCGGTTCTGGCGGCGGTGTGGTGCTATTTCTACCCCGCCGCCGGGGCCTGCATGGTCGTGGTGGCTCTGCTCATCTGCGTTTTGCGGGTGCTCACGGGGGCGCACTACATCCGGGATGTAGCCGCCGGCGCGGTTCTGGGCTTTGCGTTGGGTGCTGCCGGAATGTGGCTGCTCTGAGCGGAAGTTTCCCTTCCTGCCAGAAAGCACAAAAAAGTTTGAAAATCTGCTTGACAGAATCCTATGGATATGGTATTATACTTCTCGCAGCGTGTGCCGAACGCACACTGCCGCCAGATAAGTACCCCATGGGATAACAACGTGCGCCCGTAGCTCAGGTGGATAGAGCAACTGCCTTCTAAGCAGTGGGCCGGGGGTTCGAGTCCCTTCGGGCGCATATTATGTGGTGCCTTTAGCGTAGTCGGTTAACGCGCCAGATTGTGGATCTGGAGACCGTGGGTTCGAGTCCCACAAGGCACCCTGCTAAAAACCAGACCGGAAATCTTACGATTTCCGGTCTGGTTTTTGTTATCCTGATTTTATTTTAGCGGCCAAACGCCTTGCTTACGCAATATACCCGCCGTTCCGGGCCCAGAACACCCAGAAGGTCAGGGTCAGGGCGCTGAACACGGTGGTGGTGACACAGACAGATCCGGTCAGCGTCCCCTCATGGCCCATCTGCTTGGCCATGACGTAGCCCGCCGGGGTGGTCACGCTGCCCAGCATGACCAACAGGGCCACCAGCTTTTGGTCAGTAAAGCCGCACCGCACCGCGATGGGCAGGAAGATGGCCGGCAGGATCACCAGCTTGGTCAGAGTGGCCGCAATGGTGGGGCGGATGTAGGCCAGCGCCTTGCGGCCCTTGAAACCCGCGCCAATGGCCATGAGGGCCAGCGGGCTGGTGAGCCCGGCCAGACTGCTCAGGGTCTTGCTGGCCATGGTGGGCAGGGGCAGGCGGAGCAGGCTCCACGCGAAGCCTGCCGCAATGCCCAACAGGATGGGGTTGGTCACGATGCCTTTCAGGCTCTTTTTCAGACGCTCCGCCATGCCGCCGCGGGCATCCAGCGAGGGGCTTTCCAGCGTGAGGATGAGCACCGCAAAGATGTTGTAGAGCGGTACACTTCCCAAAATCATCAGGCCGGACATGCCCGAGGTGCCGTAGATATTCTGGATAAAGGCCGCACCCAGGATGGCCGCGGACGAGCGGTAGCAGGCCTGCACGAACTCGCCCACGATGTGCTTATCCTTGAGCAGGAGCTTTGCCAGCACCCAGATGACCAGAATGCTGGCGAGGGTGGCGGCGGCACAGAACAGCACATACTTTGCATCAAAGCTGGCCCGGATATCCATGGTGGCAAGGTCACGGAAAAGCTGGACAGGCAAAGCCACATTGAACACGAACTTATTGGCGGTCGCCACAAACTCGTCGGTCAGAAAACCTGATTGGTGGAACAGATACCCCAGCACCATGAGGAAAAACAGCGGCATGGTGCTGTTCAGGCTAAACAGCAGGCTCTCTCCCATCTCAGATCCCCCCGTGGCGGCGCTCTTCGGCGGCCAGCTCCTGCTGCAGGGCGGCCTTGCGGTGGTCGAGCAGCAGGTCCTTGTTGTACTGGAAATAGCGGTCACAGCCGTTTTCGGTGATGAACGCATGAGAAGCGGGATTCAGGGTCAGCTCGGTGACAAACACCACCATCTCCTGACTTTCGGCGAAAGCATTCTCCATAAAGTCGAAGGCAGCTTCCAGCGCGGCGCTGGCGGTCTCCTGAGCCTGATCCCGGTTCCCGGCAAGTGTCTGGAACTGGGTGCGGAGCAGGTCAAAGGCGGGCTCTGCCGTCACGGCATTCGCCTTGCGCAGTTCACCCTCCCACTTGCGCAGGACAGCGTAGACCTGCAAACGAGTGTTCAGGGCATCCCGGCTCAGCAGGCCGGCAGTGCGCTGGCGCTGGGTCTCGGCATCGTAGTCGGTGGCCATCTGGCTGAACAGGGTAAGAGCACCGTCCGCAAGGTCAGCGAGCAGAGATGCAAAGCCCTGCTTGGTCTCCCGCAGGAAGGCATAGCAGGCATCGACCACAGCGTCGGCCTGACGGGAAGCCGTGAACCGGGCGTTCAGGCCGGACAGGATCAGGCTGACCAGCGACAGCCGCTCGTCGAAGGGGGCGTTGAGCAGGCGGGCATAGACCGCAGGCTTTGCCTGACCGGCCAGGATCTCTTCCACACCGTAGTCGTCACGGTACTTATAGTAGAGGTCGAGGTAGGCCGAAAAGTCCTCGGCGATCTTCTGGTGCTGGATGTACTGCCGGATGAGCTCTTCATCGGCCTGCAGGTCCAGCGCTTCGTAGGTGTCCAGCAGGTTGGACAGATCCTCCCAGCCGCGGGCGGTGACGAATTGGGTCCCATCCACATCGGCGTTGATCTGGTAGAAATTCTGGGGGTGCAGGTCAAGGTAACTCAGGATGGCGCTGTGGATGTGCGCCGTGCGGGCGTAATCCTTCCACACCTGTAAATCGGGCGCAATGTCCATCCGGCGGACACGGTCCAGCGTGACGATATCGAAATTCCGGACGGATTTGTTATACTCAGGCGGGTTGCCTGCCGCCACGATGACCCAGCCCGCAGGCACTGCCTGGTTGCCGAAGGTCTTGCACTGCAAAAATTGCAGCATGGTGGGGGCCAGCGTCTCGGAGACACAGTTGATCTCATCGATGAAGAGAATGCCCTCCTTCAGGCCGGTGGCTTCCATCTTGGCGTAGACACTGGAAATGATCTCGCTCATGGTGTATTCCGTCACCGAGACATCCCGATTGCCGTAGTGGCGCTGACGGATAAAGGGCAGGCCCACGGCGCTCTGGCGGGTATGGTGGGTGATGGTATAGGCCACCAGCGCCACGCCGCACTCCCGGGCAGCCTGCTCCATGATCTGGGTCTTGCCGATACCCGGAGGGCCCATCAGCAGGATAGGACGCTGACGGATGGACGGGATAGCGTACTCCCCCAGTGCGTCCTTGGCCAGATAGGCCTTGACGGTGTGTTCGATCTCTTCTTTGGCACGTTTGATATTCATAAGTTCACATCCTCACGAGTTATTCAAGTCGCGGTAGGGGTCGTCCTCCTCGGCCAGCGCGTCAGCCAGCGCCGACGCTGCCCGGGCCATGGGCCCCGAAAATTCTTCCTCGTCCAGAACCACCTTCATGGCCCAGGGTGGTACATTGGCATCATCGAATTTCTCCCCCAGGAACAGGAACGCGGTATCGTAGGCCGGGCGACGGGCCGGATAGGTACCCATGCCGTCGGTAAAGTAGAGCAGACCCCGCAGGTTCGAGAATTTCTTCTCGGCGCAGAGCTGGTTGACATATTCAAAGGCGGGCCGGAAGTCGGTACCGCCGCCGCCCCGCAGCTCAAAGTGGTTCATGGCGTGGATGAGCTCGTCCTCATTGCGGATGAGCAGATCCTGCCGGATGGCGTTGTCTGCCTGAATGAGGTGCAGATTCATCCGGTGGAAGAAGTTCTCCCGCCCCTTCAACAGGGTGTAGGTCTCGGCCAGAAAGGCCCGTACCAGCTCGCCGGAGGTGGAGTAACTGGTATCGATGACCAATGCCAGTTCTTCGATCTTCTTGCTCTCACGGGTCTCCAATGGCTCGATGAGGGGCAGATTGCCGTAGACCGATAAGCCGTAGGTGTAGAAGTTCAGGTCGAATTCGTCCGGATCGAGGTGCACCTCTTCCCGGGTGACACAGAACCGTCGCAGGAAGTCCTTGTAGCTCCGGCGGCTGCGGTTGGCGGCTTTGACCTGCTGCCTCAGCGCGTCGGTACCGTCGCCTGCTTCCTTGTCCCGCAGGTCGAGCTCGGTCTGCATCCGCTCACCGATCTTCTGCCACGTTTTCTGGGGCGAAGGTGTGGGCATCTGCTGGGGCTGCTCGGAGGCATCCTTGGGCCAGAGCCGGTGGTCATCGGTGTAGAATTCCCGTTCCAGCTGGCGCAGAACGCCGGGTGTCTGGCCCGCCAGCCACCGGTAAGCCGGGGCGGCAGCTACTACCTTGCCCTCGGCGGCAATGGCGGCGTAGGCGTTCTGGCGCACCCAGGTCAGCGGACGCTTGACGCTGGGACGGTTCAGGTTGTCCAGCACGTTTTCCACGGCGATATCACAGGCCAGGTTCCACAACCGGGCATCCCGCTTGCCCTTGAGCCAGAGATGCCGGAATACGCAGTGAAATACCGTGTGCAGATACAACCGGTTGAGATATTTCGGGTTTTCCTTGTAGAGCCGCAGCAGGGCGCTGGGCTGATAATACAGGCTCTGGCCGTCGGTCGCCAGTACGCCGCATCGCTCGTCTGGCACCGGGGGCAAGGCGCTCAGGGCCATATCCAGAAAGCGGAAGTCCAGATACAGCCCGCTGCGCACCACGGCCAGCACCTCGCCGCCCATCCGGGCCTGCCACTCCTCGTGGGTCTCGGGCCGCCTGGATTCAAACGGCTTGCGGGGGTCGATGAATTTTTCTTTCTCAGAAATCAAAATCATACCTCCGCTTTTTCGGGGCAGCTCCCCTCTTCTTGTACTCCGCATCAGCCAGCAATGCCGCCGCCTCTGGATTATCTGCCTTGGCGGCCAGCTCCGCACCCTCGGCGAAGGCGGCGGCATCCATTACGTCCAGCGCCAGCAGGTCTTTCACGCCGTCGTTGTCCCGCGCTTTCAGCAGGCGCTGGAGCACAAGGCCGGTATGGGCGGTCAGAAATTCCCGGTAGGGCGCTTTTGCCTTCTCGGTCAGGTTCCAGGGCCAGCGCAGGCGGTCAAAGCAGAGCATGGACACCACGCCCTGATCCTCGGCGGCGTGGCCGTCCGGGAAAATCGCGTCGTATTCTGCGGAGAGGACTTTTCCTTCCAAAAAGCACTGCCTGTAATGGTATCCCTGCCCCGAAAAGGTGTGGAGCAGGATGTGGGCGGGGCTTTCCTCCACGTCCTCCCAGTAGGCGGGGTACCACAGCCCGGCCCGGGGCCGTTCTTCGCCCGGAAGCCAGAACAGTGCCCGTACCGCCTCGGTGATGTTGTTGACGAGGGAGAACAGCCCCGTCTTTTCCTCAGGGCCAGCGCGGAGAATAAGGTCGGTCAGGGCAAAGCAGTTCAGGAACACGTCACTGCCCACGATCAGGTCGCCCGCGCCCACGCCGAGCCGCCGTAATTTGCGGCAATTGTAAAAGGCACAGCTTCCGATGACCGGCAGGCTGTCCGGCAGGCTGACTTCCTCCACGAAATTGCCGCACACCGGGTGCAGCTCTTCCGGGGCGGCAGGGCCCTCCCCAAAGTCGAGGTCATAGCGGCCCCGCCTTCCAGTCAGGTCACGCCCAAAGGCCCGCACGAGAGTGCAGGTGCCGTCCGGGCTGAGCTCGTAACGGCAGGTCTCGTCCGCTCTCGGCAAGCTCCGGGGCTTCTCCGAGAAGCAGTAGTCCCCCAGCTCGGTGATGGACAGGGTGCCGCCCTCCGGGCCCGGGATGCTGGCAGGAAGCGCAACGCAGGGCTCGTCGCCGTAGACACGGGTCAGGCGGGCGGTATGATTTTTAAGTGGTAATATGTCGAGGAACATGATATCTCCTAACAAAAAACTGCCGCACGACCAAAGCCATGCAGCAGTTGAGGGGTATGCGGTTACTGTGCGGCCTGTGAGGAAGCGGTGTAGGCGGCCGCATTGTCGGCAGCTGGAACCGTGCCGGTATTGGCAATATACAGGCTGAGGATCACACCCATAATGAGGGTGACGACAGCCATCAGGATCACATTCCGGATCAGATGTTTTTTCATCTGTTTGTACTCCTTTGCAAGAGTTTACTTTGCGGGCTTGAAGCTGTCACGCAGGGTGACCACACGGTTATACACGCCGGGGTTCTTGCTGTCCGGGGTAAAGAAGCCGGTGCGGACGAACTGGAACTTCTCGCCGGGCTTGGCATCCTTCAGGCTCTCTTCCAGCTTGCAGCCCTTGCGCACCACGACGCTCTCCGGATTCAGGTAGTCCTTGTAGTCGCTGCCCTCAGGGATGGCGTTCATGTTGGCCTCGGTGAACAGCTTGTCGTACAGGCGCACCTCGGCATCCACGGCATGGTCAGCGCTGACCCAGTGGATGGTGCCCTTGACCTTGCGGCCATCAGCAGGGTTGCCGTTGCCGGTCTCGAGATCGGCGGTGCAGTGGATGGCAGCGATGGAACC
>CALDLZ010000127.1 GCA_937915335.1 uncultured Faecalibacterium sp. | reverse complement strand
CCGCCATTTCAGTCACTCCCTTTCGAGCCTTGTCAAGTCCGGCTTGCACCGTTGTGTTCTGCACGTTGAACTCGTTGGAAGGATTAGCCTGGATGGTGGTGATGCTGCTCTCGCCCAGATCGACCTCGTCCAGCTCGCGGTTCTCATACAGCTGCAGGCTGATGGTGCCATCGCTGATCATGGTGATGGTGAAGTGCTCGAAGCGGCTGACGTTGTCGGCATCGTAGTAGTTGGGGTTGGGGATGTAGCTCTTGGTGTTGCCCTGGATGTACTCCTCAACGATGTACGGGCCATTGTACCACATGGTGGTGTTGTCGCAGCCACGGAAGCCCTCGATGCCCAGCTCGTCGATCAGAGCGGGAGCAACGGGGTAGAAGCTGTTGTAAGCGGCAACGGTATCGAAGTAGGGGCAGGGATCCTTGCAGGTAAAGACCAGAGTGTAGTCATCAGGAGCCTCGATGCCGACACCGGCAGCCAGCATGTCCTCGTAGGTCATGTCAGCAGCAGCGTCGCCGGCTTCCTTGGTCTGCTCGTAGTACTCGGCAGCACCCACAACGGTATCGTTGGGCATGGAGGTGTTGTTGGCCTCGTTCTTGTAGGAGTTCATAACCCACTCGAAGCCCACCAGGAAGTCCTTGCTGGTCAGGTGATCCTTGACCTCGCCGTTGGCATCGACCCAATCGACATCGTCACGCAGGTGGAAGGTCCAGACGGTGGAATCCTCGTTGGCTTCCCAGCTGGATGCGATGGCGGGCACGACCTTGCCGTAGCAGTCAAAGCTCAGCAGGCCATCCCACAGGTTGGTGATGACGTTGGCATCGGAAGCCTGCTGGGTGTACAGCATGTTCCAGCTCTCCAGTTCACGGTTGCCGCTCTCCCAGCTGATGAACTCCTTCAGGGGAGTAGCGCCGGTAGAGTTGGGAGCCTCAGCACCAGAGGTAGAGGTGCTTGCACTGTCATTGTCGGACTTGCTGCCGCAGGCTGCCAGCAGGCTGGCGGCACCGACAGCGCCTGCACCCTTCAGGAAGGTGCGGCGATCAAAATTCATGCTCATTGGATAGATCCTCCCAGATCTTGCGCGGACAGGGCCGCGCGTTTTCCTTTTTCCTAAATGTAGTGCGGCGGCCGCCTTTCCAAAAGTGCACAGGAAAGTCGAAAGCCGCACCGAGGGATATTTTAGCACTGTATCGAAAAGAAGTCAATGAGATCTGGTACTGAATTGGAAACAAAACGGTGACAAATGCTTTCAAGAGAAAAGCTTTCAGAAAGCAATCCTATAAAATGAAAAGAATTACATATCAGGTAAGGGATGAAAAAAGCAGGGGGACTGTTTCTGTGCGGGAAACAAAACCGCTATCTTTTTTCATAAAAACATGCTACAATAAATTGTATCTGTATTTGTTAAGGAGCGCACCATGAAAAAACTGACCTCGATGTACAAACGCTATATGTTCCATCCCATTTTATATAAGACCGTTACTCGTGTCTCCATCGTGGCCGTGCTGATGCTGCTGTGGCAGCGCTATATCAGTGACGGTGCCTTTACGATGTGGGAGGCCCCGGGTTTTCTGTGCGGCGTGGTGCTGCTGATCTGGGCATGGGTAGATTATCTGCGTCTGGACGGCGTGACCATCCACCATCTGCTGGAAGAGTTCAAGGATATGGGCAAGCGGAAAAAGAAGTTCCACGCCACCCGCTCCATCATCGATTATGCCGACGAAAAAATCATCTCCTTCGAGGAATTGGAGCCTGAGGAGCGTACCTATTGCAGTATGCTCTCCAACCTGGTGCTGGGCCTGCCGCTGGTCATTGCGGCGCTCGTCGCCAGCTTGTTCTAAGGGGGAACGGCTATGGAAAACGCGCGCAAGCGGCTGGTCATTGGCATTCTGGCTCACGTGGACTCGGGCAAGACCACCCTTTCGGAGGCCATTCTCTACGGCACCGGCACCATCCGCAAGCTGGGCAGGGTAGACCACAAGGATGCTTTTCTGGATACCGACGCGCTGGAAAAGGCGCGCGGCATTACCATTTTCTCCAAACAGGCGCTCTTTTCGGCGGGGAACACGGATTTCACCCTGCTGGACACCCCGGGCCATGTGGATTTCTCCACCGAGACGGAACGCACCCTGCAGGTGCTGGATTATGCGGTGCTGGTCATCAGCGGCACTGACGGCGTGCAGAGCCACACCGAGACGCTCTGGCGGCTTCTGCGGCGGTACCACATCCCGACCTTTGTGTTCGTGAACAAGATGGACCTGCCCGGCCCGGGCAGGGAAGCCATCCTGACCCAGCTGAATCACCGGCTGGGGGAGGGCTTTGTAGATTTCGGGGCCGACGAGGAGGCCCGGAACGAGGCGCTGGCCGTCTGTGACGAGCGGCTGATGGAAACCGTGCTGGATACCGGCACCCTGACCGAAACCGAGCTCATCCCGGCCATTGCACGGCGGCATGTGTTCCCGTGTTGGTTCGGCTCGGCCCTGAAGCAGCAGGGCGTGGACGCACTGCTGGACGGTCTTGAACGCTATACCCGCCCGGCCCCGGCGCTGGAAGCCTTTGGGGCCAAGGTGTTCAAGGTGAGCCAGGATGAGCAGGGAGCCCGCTTGACCTGGCTGCGGGTGACCGGCGGCGAGCTGAAGGTAAAAGCCCAGCTCATCGGGGAAGCTGACGGTGAACCCTGGGCCGAAAAGGCAAATCAACTGCGCCTTTACTCCGGCGCAAAGTACACGCTGGCTGAAAGCATCGGACCCGGCCAGGTGTGCGCCGTCACAGGCCTGACCAAGGCACGCCCCGGAGAGGGTCTGGGTGCCGAACGGGACAGTGACCTGCCCGTGCTGGAACCGGTCCTGAGCTATCAGGTGCTGCTGCCGGAGGGCTCGGACGTCCACGCGGCACTGGGCAAGCTGCACCGTCTGGAAGAAGAGGAACCCCAGCTCCACGTGGTCTGGAACGAGACGCTGGGCGAAATTCACGTCCAGCT
>CALDLZ010000126.1 GCA_937915335.1 uncultured Faecalibacterium sp. | reverse complement strand
CTCGGTCTGTTCGGCGGTGCAGGCGTCGGCAAGACCGTCCTGATCCAGGAGCTGATCTATAACATCGCCACCGAGCACAACGGCTACTCGGTGTTCACCGGTGTCGGCGAGCGAACCCGTGAAGGCAACGACCTGTACGGTGAAATGACCGAGAGCGGCGTTATCAACAAGACCGCTCTGGTCTACGGTCAGATGAATGAGCCCCCCGGAGCCCGTATGCGCGTGGCGCTGTCCGGCCTGACCATGGCGGAGTATTTCCGCGACGTGAAGAACCAGGACGTGCTGCTCTTCATCGACAACATCTTCCGTTTCACTCAGGCAGGTTCTGAGGTGTCGGCTCTGCTGGGCCGTATGCCCTCCGCTGTCGGCTACCAGCCCACTCTGGCCACCGAGATGGGTGCCCTGCAGGAGCGTATCACCTCCACCCGCAAGGGCTCCATCACCTCGGTGCAGGCCGTCTACGTTCCCGCCGACGACCTGACCGACCCGGCCCCCGCCACTACCTTTACCCATCTGGATGCCACCACCGTTCTGAGCCGTGATATCGCTTCTCAGGGCATTTACCCCGCTGTGGATCCGCTGGATTCCACCAGCCGTATCCTGAGCCCCGAGGTCGTGGGTCAGGAGCACTACGAGATCGCCCGTGCCGTCCAGAAGGTGCTGCAGCGCTACAAGGAACTGCAGGATATCATCGCCATCATGGGCATGGACGAGCTGAGTGAGGAAGACAAGCGCACGGTCAGCCGCGCCCGCAAGGTGCAGCGCTTCCTGAGCCAGAGCTTCCATGTTGCGGAGCAGTTCACCGGTATGCCCGGTCAGTATGTGCCCCTGAAGGAGACCCTGCGCGGCTTCAAGATGATCCTGAACGGCGAGTGCGATGACCTGCCCGAGAGCGCCTTCCTGTTCGCGGGCACCATCGACGATGTGTTCGCCAAGGCGAAGAAAGGGTAAACCATGACGACCTTTCATCTGACGGTGGTCACGCCGGACGGCTGTGCCTTTGACGGGCAGGCCGAGCGGGTGGTCTGCCGTGCCATTGACGGCGACCTTGCCATTCTGGCGAAGCATGGTGATTACTGTACCGCTCTGGGTATGGGCGAAGCCCATATTGTGGATGTCGACGGCCAGCGCCGCCGCGCCGCCTGTATGGGCGGGATGCTTACCGTGCTGAACGGGGATGTCCATCTGGTCGCCACCACCTGGGAATGGGCTGAGGACATCGACCAGGCCCGTGCCGAGGCCTCCAAGAAGCGCGCCGAGGAAATTCTGGCCCAGAAGAATCTGGATAAGCGTGACTATGAACTGGCCCAGGCCCGCCTCAAGCGTGCCCTCGTCCGTACTTCTGTCCATTGAACTGGTATACTTGATAAAACAGAAATCTTATAGTATAATTATACTGTAAGCTTAAATTTGAAAGCTCCTTTAGAGCGCTGTAAACAGGGACCCCCCTGAACTTGGGGTTGCCTGTTTGCGGGCGTTCTGAGGGAGCTTTTTTGTTTGTGAGGAGGATGTGTATGAAGAAAAATCTGGATATGACAGAGGGAAGACCGATTTCTTTGTTGTGGGCGTTTACCTTTCCGACTTTGATGGGCAACCTGTTGAATCAGGTCTATTCCATTACAGACAGCATCGTGGTGGGACGATATCTTGGACAGACGGCGCTGGCAGCTGTGGGAGGTACTATGCCGGTAGTTTTATTGCTGGCGGCATTGATGATTGGCATCAATGTAGGCGTAGGCATCATCATCAGCCGCTACTTTGGACAAAAAAATGAAGAGTTGATGCGAAAGGCGTTCGCAAATAGCCTTTACCTGGGGGTGATCCTTTCGGCAGGGATTATGGTTCTGGGCCTGACCCTTTCAGAGACGATCCTGCGTTGGATGGGAACCCCGGAAGGTCCTTTACAGGAAGCCACTATTTACCTGAAAATAACATTCACAACAACCGTCTGTCCGCTGATGTATTATTTGTTCTCCAGCGCTTTCCGGGGCCTGGGGGACAGTCAGACAGCGCTTTACTGTCTGATCGTGTCCGTCCTGAGTAATATTGGTCTGGATATCCTGTTTGTGGCGGTATTTCATTGGGGTGTAGCGGGTTCCGCCTGGGCTACCGCACTGGCGCAAGCATTTTCCGCAGCGATTTCGGCGGGCCTGCTCTTCCACAAATATCCTGTGATGCGAATGAAGCGGGAGGACCTCCGTCCGCATAAAGAATTACTGAAACAGATCACCGTTCTGGCGATTCCGATTGCGGTGCAGTCAGCATTTAACAACCTGGGCAGTCTGGTGGCACAAAGCGCGGTCAATCTGTTTGGCGAGGCCACCATGGCGGCCTATACTGCGGCCAGTCGGGTGGGAACGCTGGCGCTGATGCCGGTAGAGACCATCGGCTCATCTCTCAGTGTTTATGCTTCTCAAAATCATGGTGCTGGCAAAGCGGAGCGTGTCCGGCAGGGTGTCCGGGCTTCGCTGCAGCTGTCTCTGGTGGTCAGCACAGTGCTGGGAGGTTTTCTGCTGATCTGCGGCCGTCAGATGGCGGGGATGTTCCTGAGCTCTCCCTCGGAAGAGATTATGAGTCTGGTACAGCAATTCCTTTTGATCACTGCAGTGCCGGGGATTCTGGCAGGCGTGATGCAGGTGTATCAGCAGGTGCTCCGCGGTGTGGATAAGGCAAATCAGGCGTTGATGGGAGGCGTGATGCAGCTCATTACGAAAATTGCCGTGGTAGCTGTAGGCGCATGGGGAATGCGGAATCTGGATGTAGTCTGGCTTGGCTGGCCTGCTTCCTTTGTGGCGGGAACCATTGTGCCGTATTTCTGCTATCGGAAACTTGTACGGGAGGCGGAACAAGGGTAAAACAACAGCGCCCTCGGAAAGCGATTGCTCTCCGGGGGCGCTTTGTTGCTTTATTGATCAGTCGAGCCGCAGGCTGTCGAGTGCGGCGTTGACTACATCCAACCCTACCTGACCAGGGGCGCTGGCTGTGCCGGGGTTGGCAAAGGTCATGGCCGAGCCGAAGGCTTCACCGCACAGGCGGCTCACCGCCCCCAATGCCCCCATGCTCATGGTGATAACAGGTGTCTCCGGATGTTGGTCGGCCATCTCGGCGGTGGCGGCCAGCAGCTCCAGCACATCGGCACGGTTCTGCGGCATCACGGCCAGCTTGGGCAGGTCGGCTCCCGCCAGCTGCATGGCGGTCATCCGGGAGACCAGCTCCGCCTTGGGTGGGGTCTTGTGGAAGTCGTGGCTGGAACAGACGACCTTTACCCCGGCGGTGTGGGCATCCTGGATCAGTGCGGGTAGATCTGCCCCTGCGGTGAAGAACTCAATGTCAATGAGGTCTGCACAGTCGGTATCCAGCAGGGTGCGGATAAAGTGAAGATAGTCCTTATGGCTGACTTGTGCATTGCCGCCCTCTTCCCTTGTACGCAGGGTCACGAGCAGTAGCTTGTCCTTCAGGGCGACACGCAGCTTTGCCAGACAGTGGACAACAGCCCGGAGGTCCGCCGGCATTTCAAACAGATCGACACGCCATTCCACACAATCGGCTTTCAATGTGGAAAACGCCGCTGCCTTTTCCAGAACACCGGCTTCGGTGCGCTCCACAATGGGCAGGATGACTTTGGGGCGGCCTTCGCCGATGCGGCAGCCGCGGACAGTAACACAGGACATGCAGACCCCTCACTTTATATAATATAAGAATCAATACCTCCATAATACGGATGCAAAAAGAACGTGTCAAGTAAAAACGAATGAATGCGTTGTATACATGCCAACAGAAGGGACGATTTGTCATGTAAAACTAGTCAAAAAGCCAAAGCGAGAAAAAAGAAGCGAAAAAAGTGAAAAAAGGGGTTGCCAAAAGGGCAGGGATGTGGTATTATACTC
>CALDLZ010000125.1 GCA_937915335.1 uncultured Faecalibacterium sp. | reverse complement strand
TTTGGTTCCCTCGTCACCAAAGGCTGCGGCATCGGGCTCGGCACCAATGCCAAAGCTATCCAGCACGATCAGAAATACACGTTTTTCCATACGCTTTTTACTCCATTTTCCTCCGGGGCGCACCCCGGGACAGTCGCACTTCTGCTTACCCTCATTATAAGCAAATCCTGCCGGTTATGCAAGCGCTTTCCGGTGGAAAAGTTTTGTGCAGGGTTGCGCAAATGCTTACGAAATCTTAATTGTTTCTTTGCAAAGATGTCTCTTGCGCTATTGTATCCAAGTGCTTATAATGTATGGTGGTATGGTTTTCAAATACGACCATATTGGCGTTAACTGCCGCCGCGGGCGCAAAGCAAACCAAGCCCGCCAAAGAGCAGCCGCTTCGGGCTGCTGCGTCAAGATAGAGAGAACATAGAGTGAACGTTGGAGGTATTTTATGAGAAAAACGAAAATCATCTGCACCCTGGGCCCTTCCACCGATAAGGGCGATGTCCTGCGCGACCTGATCGCCAACGGCATGAACGTGGCCCGTTTTAATTTCTCCCACGGCTCTTATGAGGAGCACGGCGGCCGTCTGGCCAAGCTGAAGGCTCTGCGTGAGGAGCTGGGCAAGCCTGTTGCCGCTCTGCTGGACACCAAGGGCCCTGAGATCCGCCTGAAGGAGTTCAAGAATGGCGTGGAGATGCTGGACGCAGGCCAGACCTTTACCCTGACCACCCGTGAGGTGGAGGGCACCAAGGAGATCTGCTCCATCAGCTACAAGGATCTGCCCCAGGATGTTCAGCCCGGCGGCACCATCATGCTGGATGACGGCCTGATCATGCTGCACATCGACGAGGTCACTGATACCGATATCGTCTGCACCGTGCTGAACAGCGGCAAGATCAAGACCAAAAAGGGTGTCAACGTGCCCGGCGTGCATCTGTCCATGCCCTACCTGAGCTCGAAGGATCGCGAGGACATTATCTTCGGCATCCAGAACGGTTTTGACTTCATCGCCGCTTCCTTCGTGCGCACCGCGCAGGACGTGTACGACATCCGCAACCTGCTGAACGAGTATGATTCCAACATCCGCATCATTGCAAAGATCGAGAACCGTGAGGGCGTGAACAACATCGACAGCATCCTGGCAGCCGCCGATGCCGTCATGGTCGCCCGTGGCGACCTGGGCGTTGAGATCGACTTTACCGAGCTGCCCGGCATTCAGAAGAGCGTCATCGACCGCTCCTTCTCCTTCGGCAAGCCCATCGTCACCGCTACCCAGATGCTGGACAGCATGATGGTCAACCCCCGCCCCACCCGCGCCGAGATCTCCGACGTGGCAAACGCCATTTACGATGGCACCTCCGCCATCATGCTGTCTGGTGAGACCGCTGCCGGTGCCTACCCCGTGGAGGCCCTCAAGACCATGTCCGCCATTGCGGAGCGCACCGAGAGCGAGGAGCACTACCGCATTCAGAGCGTCTCCGAAGGCCAGATCAGCGTCAGCGACGCGACCGCGCACGCTGCCTGCCTGACCGCCAAGGACGTGAACGCCGCCGCCATCGTCACCGTGTCCGAGTCCGGCAACACCGCCCGCCTGCTGAGCAAGTACCGCCCCGCACAGCCCATCATCGCCTGTGTCATGGACGAGCAGGTGCAGCGTCAGCTCTCCCTGAGCTGGGGCATCACCTCCCTGCTGATGGGCCCCGCCCACAGCACCGATGAGCTGATCGAAATGTCCACCGCTCTGGCCAAGGAGAACGGCTACCTGCACAACGGTGAGCTGGCTGTTGTGACCGCAGGCGTGCCCGTGGGCGTTTCCGGCACCACCAACATGATCAAGATCCACATGGTGGGCAACTGCCTAGCCACCGGTGTGGGCGTGGGCCGCGGCAATTCCGATCTGGTCTCCGCCAGCGGCAAGGCCTGCGTCTGCCGCACCCTGGAAGAAGTCAAGGCAAAGTTCCGCCCCGGTATGGTGCTGGTCGTTCCTTCCACCACCAACGAGATGCTGGGCTATGTCCGTGACGCCGCCGCTCTGGTGGTCGAGGAGCCCGGCCTAAACAGCCACGCCGCCATTGTGGGCAACTCTCTGCTCAAGCCCACCATCGTGGGTGCCGCGGGTGCCTGCAGCCATATCCGTGACGGTCTGGACATCGCTGTGGACTGCGTTCACGGCAGCGTCCAGCGCCTGCAGGCCTGATTTTTGAAGGAGAACATCATGGAACGCATTGCAAGCTTCTGTGTCGATCATACCAAGCTGGACCGGGGCATGTACCTGAGCCGTCAGGATGGCGACGTGCTGACCTGGGATATCCGGATGAAGAAGCCCAACCAGGGCGATTATCTGACCACCGGTGCCGCCCACACGCTGGAGCATCTGTTTGCCACCTACGCCCGCAACAGTGCGGTGAAGGATGGTGTCATTTACGTCGGCCCCATGGGCTGCCGCACCGGTTTCTATCTGCTGACCCGGGGTCTGACCCCGGCGCAGGCCTTGGAACTGACTGTGGATTCCTTCCGCTTCATGGCCGCCTTTGAGGGAGATATCCCCGGGGCCAGCGAGGTGGAGTGCGGCAACTACCGTGATATGGATCTGCCCGCCGCCAAGGCTGAGGCAGCCGCCATGCTGCCGGTGCTGGAAGCGCTGACCGCTGATCAGCTGCACTACTAAACGTTACAAGCAAAAGACCTCCCCATGCAGGGCAGCGCCTGCACAGGGAGGTCTTTTTATGTTTCAGGGAAGTTTTTGTGGAAAGCTTACTCCACGATGATGCTCTTGCCGGTCATCTCAGCGGGAACAGGCAGGCCGATATAGGGCAGCATGGTGGGAGCGATATCTGCCAGGCAGCCGCCCTCACGCAGTTTCACATCGCCGCAGCCAACGGCCACGAAGGGCACCACATTGGTGGTGTGAGCGGTGAAGGGTGTGCCATCCGGGTTC
>CALDLZ010000124.1 GCA_937915335.1 uncultured Faecalibacterium sp. | reverse complement strand
AGGAAACATCCCCATTTTTATTTCTGCCCAATCAGCAAGACCCAGCGGTGGTCAAAACAGATTTCTTTCCCCACACGATACGGTGCAAATCCTGTTTTTGCGCCGCCATGCAGTTCCGATTCCATCCGCATCGTGATTTCCTCCTGAACGGCCTGCGGCGTTTTGGTCAGGGCCATCCATGCAGTCAGGTGCTGCTGGATCGAGGTCACATCCTGATAAACGACCTGTAATGCGTAGTCTGCAAATAACTGCTGCATTTCAGCCATGCTCAGATTTTTCACATGAGATGGGTCACGCAGAGTTTCAATCTCATCCCGAACCTGCCGCAAGGGCTCTTTGGCAGCTTCCATATCAATAAGAACCAACCTGCCACCGGGCTTCAATACCCGCACCATCTCCGCGAATACCTGCCGTACATCCGGGAAATGGTGGAAGGCCAGACGAGATATCACAAGATCGAAACTGCTCTCTAAGAATGGCATCCCGGCAGCATCTCCCAGCACGAAGGCCATATTGTGAAGATCTGCTTTTTCAGCTTCCGCTTTTCCGACAGACAGCATAGCAGGGGTCATGTCCAGACAAACCACATTTTTCGCATACGGTGCGATGGCTCGTCCGCAGACACACGTTCCTGCGGCAACCTCCAAGACAGAATCGTTTGTCAGAGGAGTGATTACCGATACAATGTGATCAAGATAGTCCTGCCGGGTGAAATTCAATTGGCTGCTTTCAAAGCCGCTCGCCTGCTGTGTGAATGCCTGCTGAATGGCATCCCGATTGGAAGATTTCATGATTCTGATGCCCCTTTTTTCAATTGCTGCGGAAATCACCATTCGTTCCATCCATTACAATGCCGTTCCCTTTGTGGGCACAAAGAAATGCTCCATGTCCACCTTTTCCAAGGTCAACAGCTTTACTTTCTTGTCGATGCCGCCCGCGTACCCGGTCAGACTGCCGTTAGTGCCAACCACACGGTGACAAGGGATAATGATTGAGATTTCATTATGCCCGACCGCACCGCCCACGGCCTGTGCCGACATCCGGGGAAGGCCGTGCTTTTCCGCCAGCTGCTTTGCCAATGCACCGTAGGTCGTGGTCTGGCCGTAGGGGATTTGGAGCAGCAGCTCCCAGACCTCCTGCCGGAAGGGCGAGCCGATGGGATGGAGCGGCGGGGTGAAGTTCGGCTCCTGCCTGCTGAAATAAACATCCAGCCAGCGTTTTGCTTCGCGGAGGATGGGCGTTTCCTGTGCAGTGTGCTCCGGGTCAAGCCCATCGGCAAAGTATTTTTCGCCATCAAACCACAATCCGGTCAGGCCGATCTCATCCGCTGCCAACAGAATGCCGCCCAGCGGAGAATCATAGTGCAGTGTGTACATCATGGCTTATACCTGAAAAAATTCGTTGGAATCCTGCGGTGCCTGTGCGCGGTCGGTATCCGTATAAGTGCGCCGAACAGAACAAACCGTGATCTTATAGCTTTCAAACAGCTTCTCCCGCCCCGCTTTCTGGCTCATGCGGTGCTGCATCACATTACGCCAGCGCCGAACTGCGGCTTCGTCTGTCCAGACATTCATGGAAAGCAGCTTTCCCTCCTCGTTTAAGCTGGAAAAGCGTTCCGCACGGATGAAGCCCTCAAAGCCAGCCAGCAGCGGTTTGAGCATAGCGGCAAGGTCAAGATACTTTTGCATCCCTGCCTTAGTGGGTTTGACCTCAAACAGTACAACGATATTTGCCATGGTTTATTCTCCTTCTGTCCATAAAATTTCTTTTGATTGTTCCTGACTGGAAAAAAGCAGCGGCGTCAGTGTGCAGCCGTAGCTGCCTGCATTGGAAACCGCCAGAACATCTCCGAGCTCTGCGTGCGGTAGCGGAATGTCTTTCGCCATCACATCCAACGCAGTGCAGAGATTGCCGACAATATCCACCGTTTCGCAGTTTTCGGCTCGCCCTAAGATACGAAACTCGCTCTGCGAACCGCAGGTATAAAGCGGCTCTTGTCCATTGCTTGGAAATGCTCCGACATTTTGCCGCAGCAGTTCTGCAATGGCAGGGCGCAGAAAGCCGTTCATCGCATTTTGTACCACAAGATAGGTTTTCCCGCAGGAAACCTTACGGTCTACGATTCGTGTATAATAAGTTCCAGCGTTGCAGATTACAAAGCGCCCGGTTTCCAAAATGAACCTTGCCTTCAATCCATTGTGATTTTTCACTTTGAGAGCCTGCATTATCTGCCCGACTTTTTCCAGAGCAAGCGGTTTTTCGGTTGTGCTGTCATAAACCGCACCGATGCCGCTGCC
>CALDLZ010000123.1 GCA_937915335.1 uncultured Faecalibacterium sp. | reverse complement strand
GGATGTAATGGCCGCCGCGATGACGGTGGGGCTGTGCCGGTTGCCGATCTCGTTCTGGACAATGAGCACCGGGCGGATGCCGCCCTGCTCCGACCCCACCACCGGCGAAAGATCGGCGTAAAAAACTTCTCCTCTGTGTACCTCCATAGAATCTTCCCTCCCTGATCTTGGAGGATGCGCCCGCTATGTGGTGCGTTTTGCGCATCCTCAGTCGCTCTGCCTTTAGTATGAGCCGACCGGAGGGCCGCTATGCACGCGCGGGTTTATTCCATTGTATGCAGGGGGATGGTTCAGGTTTCCGTTTCCAGAATACAGTACGCCATTGCCATACCACTTTCGTGGCTCAGGGAGAGGTGCGCCCGCAGGCAGCGTTCCTCCACCCACGCCGCGCTCTTCCCGGAGAAGCGGTAAGCCGGTGCCCCGCCGGGCAGACGAATGGCTTCGATCTCACAGAGGGAGAAAGGCTCCCGCAGGCCGGTGCCTGCCGCCTTGAGGAAAGCCTCCTTTGCGGCGAAATCCGCCGCCGCGCTGGCAGCGGCGTGAGCAATACGGCGGGAGTTGCTTTCCGGTTCCGCCCACGGCAGACCCAGCGCCGCCTGCTCTGCCAGGCCGAACACCCGGCGCACAAAGGCCGCACTGTGGGGGCCCCGCAGGCTCTTTTCCAGCCGCGCGATATCGCACAGATCACAGCCGATTCCGTAAACCATAAAAGAACCTCCCGTTCGATAAATTTTGCTCCGTTCTTTTTACTCAAAATTTCAGAACTTTTTAGGCAAAGTGTGCAAAATCCAGTCCGCAATCTTGAAGTCAGCGCTCATTTCGTGTACAATGGGCTATAGTTCCAATGACCTCTCAGAACTACATCCGAGAGGGATTCCGAAGGGGGTGCACTGCGTGGGCGACGCGACTGCTATTTTTTCGATCCACGACAAAAAGGACTATGAAATTCACGAGATCGTACAGCAGGTGTACGACGCATTGAAGGAAAAAGGCTACAATCCGGTCAATCAGCTGGTGGGCTATATCCTGTCCGAAGATCCCACCTATATTACCACATACAAGGGAGCCCGCTCCCTCATCCGAAAGGTTGACCGTGACGATCTGCTGCAGGCCATGCTCCGCAGTTATCTGAACGTCTGAGCCGATTTTACACAAGCCCGCTGTCTCTCAGGAGATGGCGGGCTTTTACTTTAGCCCGCAGGCAAAGATCTGGTTCACCACCGTCTCATACTCCCAGCCTTCCCGGGCCTTGCGCAGGGGCTTTTCCAGCGCGTCGGCTCCATCAAAACGATGGATGAGGTAGAACCAGTGGGCCTTCATCCGGCTGACAGCACAGCTGGCCATCCCGAAGGCCTCGGTGTAGCTGTGGTAGAGCTCGTCGTGGTAAGCACGCAGCTCTTCTTTTGTGGCGGCAGGCCCGCCCACAGCCTTGCGCAGAAGGGCCGGGTCTGCAATGAGCCCCCGCCCCACCATGACGCCCGACAGCCCCGGGAACTGATCCTCCAGCGCCCGCAGATCATCCACAGTGGTCACATCGCCGTTGTAGCAGACCGGTGCCTTACAAGCGGGCAGGTACTCCGCAAAAGCTTTCCGGTCAGCCTGGCCCCGGTAGAGCTGCTTCATCACCCGGGGGTGGATGGTCAGCTCACAGATGGGGTACTTGTTGTAAACCTCAAGGATCTCCCCGAACTCCTCCGCCTTGACCACGCCCAGCCGGGTCTTGACTGACACCGGCCCGCCCGCCTGCGAAAAGACAGCATCCAGAAAGGCATCCAGCTTGGCCGGGTCACGGAGCATTCCAGAGCCCTTGCCCTTGGCCGTCACAGTGCCGGAGGGACACCCGAAGTTCAGATTGACTTCGGTGTAGCCCAGCTGACGCAGTTCACCGATCATCCAGGCGGTCAGCTCACCATCTTTAGCCAGCAGCTGTGGGATGACCTGTATGCCCGGATTGGCCGCCGGGTCGAGCTCGGCCATCTTCTTCTTGATGAGCACCCGGTTCTCCGGCGGGGATATGAAGGGAGCATAGTACCGCACAGGGGCTTCCGGCGCGCCAAACCAGCGCTGGTGCGCCTGCCGCCAGACGCGGTCAGTCAGCCCCTCCATCGGGGCGGCGTAATAATTCATGGCAGTTCTCCTTGGAATTGATGGGTTTATTGTAGCACAAAAAAAGCCGCCGCGCAAAAATTTCTGCGCGGCGGCTTTGATCTTACAGTTTAATCAGCGAACAGCGGGGTGGACAGGTAACGGTCACCGGTATCAGGCAGCAGAACCACAATGTTCTTGCCCGCATTCTCAGGACGCTTTGCCAGTTCCAGAGCAGCCCAGACAGCAGCGCCGGAGGAAATGCCCACCAGTACGCCTTCCTTGTGGCCGATCAGGCGACCGATTGCAAAGGCGTCCTCATTGGTGACAGGAATGACCTCGTCGTAAACATTGGTATCCAGCACATCGGGCACAAAGCCGGCGCCGATACCCTGGATCTTGTGCGCGCCTGCCGTGCCCTTGCTCAGCACGGGAGAGGATGCGGGCTCCACAGCCACGACCTTGATGTCGGGGTTCTGGCTCTTGAGGTACTTGCCCACACCGGTAATGGTGCCGCCGGTACCAACGCCAGCAACAAAGATGTCAACCTTACCGTCGGTGTCCTCCCAGATCTCGGGGCCGGTGGTCTCGATGTGAGCCTGGGGGTTGGCGGGGTTCACGAACTGGCCGGGAATGAAGGAGTTGGGGATCTCCTTGGCCAGCTCGTCAGCCTTGGCGATAGCACCCTTCATGCCCTTTGCGCCCTCGCTCAGTACCAGCTCGGCACCGTATGCCTTCATCAGCTGGCGGCGCTCCACACTCATGGTCTCGGGCATGACGATGATGATGCGGTAGCCCTTAGCGGCTGCCACAGCAGCCAGGCCGATACCGGG
>CALDLZ010000122.1 GCA_937915335.1 uncultured Faecalibacterium sp. | reverse complement strand
TGGCAGGAACTTTCCCGCTTCAAAGGCTGGACGAAGATCGGCTATGTACCGCAGGAAGGGCTGAACCGACAGGCGGCATTCCCGGCCAGTGTCAACGAGGTGGTCACGGCCAGCCTGTATCACCAGATCGGGCTGTTCCGCTGGCCCTCCAAAGAGAACCGGGAACAGGTGCGCAAGGCACTGGAACTGGTGGGGATGCAGGACTACGGCAAACGGATGCTGCGGGAGCTGTCCGGCGGGCAGCGGCAGCGGGTGGCTCTGGCACAGGCTCTTGCCGCCGAGCCCGCCCTGCTTTTGCTGGACGAACCCACTGCCGGGCTGGATGTGAAGTCCGCCGGGGAGTTTTATTCCCTGCTCCAGCACCTGAACCGGGAACACGGGCTGAGCATCCTCATGGTGAGCCACGATGTACAGGAAGTCTCCCGCCTGACCGATACCGTATTCCGTCTTGCCCACGGCAAGATCACCCAACAAGACCCGAAGGAGCTGAACCGCCTTGTTTGAATATGCCTTTATGCAGCGCGCCTTTGCCGTGGGTCTGATGCTGGGGATCATTATGCCCTGCATCGGCGTTACCATCGTGCTCAAGCGGCTGTCCATGCTGGGCGATGCACTGTCCCATACCTCGCTGGCCGGTGTCGCCGGAGGGCTTCTGCTGGGTATTGACCCGGTACTGGGAGCAACCGTCACCTGTGTCTGCGCAGCGTTCGGCATCGAAGCCATCCGCAAAAAGATGCCCCAGTATGCCGAGCTCTCCATTGCCATCATGCTTTCCGCCGGGGTGGGTCTGGCCGGTGTCCTCTCCGGTTTTGTCCAGAATGCTTCCGGCTTCAACAGCTTCCTGTTCGGCAGCATCGTGGCCATCCAGCCCTCGGAACTGATCCTGACCGCCTGCATCAGCGGTGGAGTGCTGCTGACCTTTTTACTGCTCTACAAAGAGCTTTTCTATATGGCACTGGACGAACACGCCGCCCGCCGTGCCGGAGTGCCTACCGGGGTCATCAACAGCATCTTTACTGTTCTGACTGCCGCCACCATTTCCGTTTCGGCCCGGACGGTGGGTGCACTCATCGTTTCCTCCATGCTGGTGGTGCCGGTGGCCTGTGGGATGCAGCTTGGCAAAAGCTACCGCCAGACGGTGCTCTGGTCCATCTTCTTTGCCGAAAGTTCCATTATCGGCGGGCTGACGCTCGCTTTTTATGCCGGACTGAAACCCGGCGGCACCATCGTGCTGCTGAGCGTAGTCTGGCTGCTGGTGCTGCTGCTCGGCAGGGGCATTGTTGCTTTGCTGGGGCGCAAACAGTCTTTTTCTCGTGAGATCAAATAAGGAGTTTTCCCATGTACGAACATTCTCTTCCCATCACCCTCATCACCGGCTACCTCGGTGCCGGAAAAACCACGGTGCTGAATCATATCCTTCACGAAAAGCAGGGATGCCGTGTGGCGGTCATCGTCAACGACATCGGCGAAATCAACATTGATGCCGCTCTGATTGAAAAGGGCGGTGCCGTCACCCAGAAAGAGGATAATGTTGTGCCGCTGACCAATGGCTGCATCTGCTGCACCCTGAAAGAAGACCTCGTTCTTCAAATCAATGAATTGGCCAAGACTGGCCGCTTTGATGCAATTCTGATTGAAGCCAGCGGTGTCTGTGAGCCGATCCCCATTGCACAGACCATCACCCTGCTGAACGAAGCCTGCAAGCAGAAGCATCTGCCCTCGATCTGCCATCTGGACAACATCGTAGCCGTTGCAGACGCGCTCCGCCTTGTCAAAGAGTTCTCCTGCGGAAAGGACTTTGCCAATACGGACTGGTCGCAGGAGGATTCCGAAGAAGAGGAAAGCATCCAGAATCTTCTGGTGCAGCAGCTCGAATTTTGCAGCACCGTCCTCATCAACAAGGCTGACCTTGTGACCCCGGACGAACTCCGGAAAATTCACGCAATGGTCCACGCCCTCTCCCCGGAAGCAGTCATTCTGGAGTCCACTTTCGGCAGCGTCCCGGTGCAGGAATTGTTCAACACCCATCGGTTTGACTTTGAGCGGGTGCGCCTGTCTGCCGGATGGATCCACGCACTGGAACACCCGGAAGAGGAAGAAGAACCTGAAACGCTGGAATACGGCATCCATACCTTTGTGTATGACGAACGCCGCCCGCTGAACCGGGAGCGGTTTCAGGCATTTCTGCGCCGCTGGCCGAAAGAGATCATCCGCAGCAAGGGCTTTCTCTGGTTTTCCGACCTGCCCGCCCGTGCCATGCTGTTTGAACAGGCATCCACACAGTTCACCCTCACCGACAACGGCCCATGGATCGATGCACTTCCGGCAGACGAAAAAGCTGCCCTGTTCCGTCAGGAACCCCAGCTAAAACAGGAATGGGACGAGCGGTACGGCGACCGTCTGGTAAAGCTCGTATTCATCGGGCAGAACATGAACGAAACCGCCATCCGCAAGGAACTGGATGACTGCTTGGACAACTAAAGGAGCCTTATCCTATGACCGACATTTATCTTATCTCCGGCTTTCTCGGTGCCGGAAAGACCACGCTGCTCCAAAAGCTGCTGCGGGAAGCCTTTTCCGAAACGTCTGTGGCTTTGGTCGAGAACGATTTTGGCTCTGTCAGTCTGGATTCTGCTATCCTGAAAGAACAGGGCTATTCCGTGAAAGAGATCCACTCCGGCTGCATCTGCTGTTCCCTGACCGGGGATTTTGTAGGGGCTGTTTCTGCGCTGCTGAAACAGCAAAAGCCGGAGATCCTTCTGGTAGAGCCCTCCGGCGTGGCAAAGCTGTCGGAGGTGGAAGCCCTCTGCCGCAATCCGAAAATCGCATCCCTTGCCGCTGTGCGGCAGAAGATCACGGTGGTAGATGCCGAACACTGCTGCACCTACTGCAACAACTTCGGCGAATTCTTTGAAGACCAGATCACCCATGCTCACACCATCGTGTTCAGCCACAGTGAGCAGCCCTCCGCAAAACTGGAGCAGGCGCAGGCTCTGGTACACCGGCTCAATCCCTTTGCCGCTGCATTTTCCGGCGATTGGGACAGCCTGAATGCTTTTGACATTCTTGCCCCGCAGAAATCGGAATCCCGTTTTTCCCGTTCCCATTTTCTTCGCCCACTCCCCTCGGAAAACTCGTTTTCCAGCATGACCTTCCCATTCTCCCACCCGGTCGAACTGCCGCAGTTGGTACAGGCTCTTACAAAATTGCAGGACGCTGCCTGCGGCACTGTCCTGCGGGTCAAAGGCATCGTCCAGACCCGGAGTTTCCCGGTGCAGCTTCAGTTCGTCTGTGGGCAGTGGACGACCGAACCCACCACGCTGAAAGGCAACGAAATCTGTATTATCGGAAAGGCGTTGAACGAAGATGCCCTCAAAGCCATTTTTGCTCTTCTCGGATCAAATCCCCAGTGACGATGACCTGCCCATCCTGCCGGTCAATGTCATCACCGGCTTTCTTGGTGCCGGAAAGACTACCCTGCTGAACCGTCTGATGAAGCCCCGGTTGGATGCAGGGAAAAAGCTGCTCTGCGTCCAATTCGAGGAAGGTGAAGACGATCTGGATTGGAACGAGAATTTGACCACCGTTTCCATCCTGCCCGGTGAACTGAAGCAGGACAGCAGCAAAGCTCTGTGGAACCTCTACGCCACGATGGTCAAGCAGGAGTTTGACGAAGTGTGGGTGGAGTGGAACGGGATGCAGCCCATCCAGAAGCTGTTTGAGATTTTTCCCTCCCATCCCACAGAAGATGTTGGTGCCGTCAGCGACCTGTGCCGCCTGTCACACATTCTTTTCATTGCTGAAAGTACGGGCATCGTTCCGCTGCTGACCCAGACCGGCGGTGTCCTGACCCAGCAGCTGCTGAACAGCGATGTTCTGGTGCTGCGCGGCACCAAAGGCCGTGCAGAGTTCCAATCGTTCCGCCGGGCTGTCCGCAGTGCGAATCCCGGCATTCAGGTGCTGCCTGTCAAGAATACTGCTGCCATCGTCTCGGCGATGGAGCAGCTGCCTCCTTCGCCGATTCTGGTATTCTGTGGGCTGTGTCTGCTGTTCCTGCTGGGTGAACGGATGCTGGGCACGACCTTTTCCAACCTCATCACAGTTTTTCTGGGGGTGGTGCTGCAGGCCGTTCCGTTTCTGCTGGTGGGCGTTCTGCTTTCCTCCGCGATCCAGATGTTCCTTTCGCCCCGCATCCTCTCCCGATTGTTTCCAAAGCAGCGGCTCCGGGGCGCACTGTTTGCGGTGGCGGCGGGTTTCTGTCTGCCGGTCTGTGACTGCGCTTCCATCCCCATCTTCCGCAGCCTGCTGCGCAAGGGTGTTCCTGTCAGTTCTGCCGTCACCTTTATGCTGGTGACTCCCATCATCAACCCGGTAGTTCTCCTGAGCACATGGTACGCATGGCGGGACTGGCGGTTCGTGGCCTGCCGTGCCGGACTGGGCATTCTCTGCTCCATCCTCATCGGCCTGACCTTCTGCCGTACCACAGCCAAAGAAACGGGTTCCTCGCTGGATTTGAGCAGCCTGCTCTGTTCCTGCGGCATGGGAACGCCTGCCGCTTCCAACCGCAGCGGAAAATTCTTTGCCTATCTCCGCCACACGCAGGCAGAGTTTTTCAATGTAGGAAAATACCTGATGGCCGGTGCTTTTGTTTCGGCAGTTTTGCAAAGCGTGTTCAAGGCAGGTGCAGTCCAGTCCATCGGCGGGCTGACCGGTTCGCTGCTGGTCATGATGGGGCTGGCTTTTGTACTCTCGCTCTGCTCGTCCAGTGACGCCGTGGTAGCACGGAGCTTTTCCAATACGGTTCCCACCGGGGCAGTTATGGGATTTCTGGTCTTTGGTCCCATGCTGGACATCAAAAATGTCATCATGCTTTCCGGCAGTCTGCCCCGGCGCTTCC
>CALDLZ010000121.1 GCA_937915335.1 uncultured Faecalibacterium sp. | reverse complement strand
CCTGAGAAATTAAAAGTCATACTAATTCATAAAAACTTCATGTTTTCTCTGTTTTGCTCTTGCACCGTAAAAACACCTGTGCTAGAGTAGACAAAGTGTGAGCATACACCCGGTACTGTGAGAGGAAAAGTATATGGAAACAAAAAAGAAGTCCGAAAAATCCCTTGCCAAGCGGATGGCGATCTCGCTGGTGTGCGGTCTGGTGGCCGGTATGGCCTTCATGTTCCTGCGGGAACACCTGAATGCCAGCGGAAACGCTGAGACCTGGACCACCATCAACGATCTGCTGTTCCAGGATATCACCGCTGAGGGTGCGGAACGCGCCTTTGGTATCTTCTACATCATCGGTCAGCTCTTTATCAAGGCGCTGCAGCTGATCATCATCCCCATGGTCTTTACCTCCATTTCGCTGGCCATCGGCAGCATTGCGGACACCCGCACCATGGGCCGCATCTCCGCCAAAACCCTGTTCTGGTTCCTGCTCTGCTCTTTCCTGGCCCTGCTGCTGGCAGGCTGTGTGGGCTACGGCACCTACTCCATGGGTCTGTTCAACACCCATATCGAGGGCCTGAGCGAGGCCAGCGGCTCCACCGGTTCCAACCCCTTGAACGTGGTGCTGAACATCATCCCATCCAATATCATCACGGCGTTTGGCAGCAACGGTGCCGTGCTTTCCAGTGTGTTCCTGGCTGTGGCCACCGGCCTGAGCATGAACACCCTGGGCGAGAGCCGTACCGCCACCCTGCGCCGTCTGCTGGGCGAGGTCAACGATGTGGTGGTCGTGTTCCTGAACTTCATCGTCAACAACTTTGCCCCCTTCGCTGTCTTTGTCCTGCTGACCCGTACCTTCGCCATCTACGGCATTGATTACCTCAAGCCTGCGTTGGTCTATGTGGTGGTCACGGTCATCCTGCTGCTGGTGTTCCTGGTGGTCGCCTACCCGCTGGTCATTGCACTGGGTGCCAAGCTGAACCCCTTCACCTTCATCAAAAAGATCGCCAACGTCGCGGTTTTCGGCTTCTCCACCTCTTCCAGCGCCGCCACCCTGCCCCTGAACATCAAGGTGTGCGAGGAAGAGTTCGGCGTGGAGGAAAGCATTGCTTCCTTCGTCCTGCCTCTGGGCATGACCATCAACATGGATGGCACCGCCATCATGCAGGTCATCGCCACCGTGTTCATTGCAGGCTGTGCCGGTTACACGGTTACTCCCGGCCAGCTGGTCGTGGGGGCGCTCGTGGCCCTCTTGGCACCGGTGGGCACTCCCGCCGCACCCGGTGCGGGGGCTGTCATCCTGTTCACCATCCTGTCCGGTATGGGCTTCGTCAATGACGGTGCTCTGCTGGCCTACTCCCTGATCCTGGCCATCAACCGTCCCATCGAGATGCTGGTCACCTCCCTGAACGTGGTGGGCGATGCCGTTGCAAGCATCTGCGTTGCCAAGAGCGAGGGCCTGCTGAACGAGGAAGTTTATAATAAATAATTGAGCAGCAAAAAGGTCGGCACACGTTATGCGTGCCGACCTTTGCTGTTTTTATGAGATGTTTCAGAACGATCCGCCGGACGATCCGCCAAAGCCGTCGCTGTCCACGGAAGAGCCGCCGGAACTGCTGCTTTCCTCGTGGGGCGGGTCGTAGACCTGCACACGGTCGGTATGGGTGTAGTTGTCCACCTGTACCCGCAGTTTCAGGCCCGCGCCGATGTAATCGTTGGCCTCGGTCTTGAGCTTGGCCGTTTTCATCTGGCTGTACAGCACGCCGCAGACGATAGCCGCAATGATCATAGGCACGCCGATGACGATCAGGAGCAAGATAGGCCAGCCGCTGTTGTCGTTGCCAACATCCAGAGGTTCGCCGTGCTCGGCGTAGAAATCCAGTGTGTCGGCGCACATCGAGATATACTCGGAGGCCGCCTCGGCCCAATCGCCATCCGAGAGATGGGGGACAACGGCATCCTCGATCTGCTCAATGCGGTAATCGGTAAAGGCGGTCACGCCGCCGCCATAGGTGATGGTGACGTACTTGCGGGAGCCCACAGCCAGCAAGAAGAGGATGCCGCTCTGCACGTCTCCGCTGCCAAGACCGTTAGCACGGTAGTAATCCTTGGCGTATTGGCGCTGGTCGGTGTCGCCGATGTCGTCCACCACCAGAAAATACACATCACAATCGTGGCCGTCGCTGGCGGCCTCGGCGGAAGCTTCCAACTTATTATAAGTATCCGTGTCGAACAGTCCCATTTCGTCCCGCACCAGCGGGGCGGCGGCAAAAGCCGGAACACTCAGGCAGAACGTCAGTACCAGAGCGGCCAGCAGGGCGGCAAAACGTTTTACAGAATGTTTCATTTCGCCACCCCCTTACAGCAACAGCAGGAACGCCAGCACTGCCATCAACGGCAGGCTGATGCCTGCGAACCATGCGGCTACACGACCCTTGTCCACCGGCAAATCGCCGATGAGCCGCCCGGTCTGTCCGTTCATGGCGAACAGGAAGTCCTTGTCCCGCCACCGGGTGTGGAGCATCCAGACCGGCAGCAGGGCATAGTGGGCATGGGTCATGTCCACGTTGATGTTCTCGGAAATGGGGTGGATCTCGCTGTACCCGGTGGTGGTGGCGTGGAGCGCGTCCGCCGTGGAGTTGTATATCCGGTGGTAGGCACGCTCGGCACAGGTATCGGCATCCTCGTCGTAACGGTCAGCCAGATAGCCAGGCAGGTAGGCGGTGGAGAAGGGCTTCAGGTCACTGTAATCAAAAGGCTCGATGGCATCCATGTGGGTGTTGGGCATCTTGCTGGAGCCATCCACCGGCACCTTGGTGAATCTGGCCGAGCCCTCACGCCGCACGTCGTAGTGCTGAGTGGTGGTCACCATGTAATCCCCCTCGCGGTGGCTCTCGGAGTTCTGGCCCTCGTAGCGGCCCCGGGCATCGGCCTCGGCATCGTAGAGCCAGAAGGGAACATACACGCCCTGGATCTCAGCGATATGGTTCTGGCTCTTGAACGCCTTGGGCAGAAAGGCCTTGCCCTTGTAATACTTGGTCAACTGGGCGATGGCGGCCTTTTTGTCCAGCTTGAAGGGAAGGATGTACTCGGGCTTCAATTTGCCGGAAAGCTTGCCGCCCAGCACGGTGGGGTTGCCGCAGTAGGGACAGGTGGTGGCGGCAGTGGTCTCGTCGCAGACCAATTCGGCTCCGCAGGTGGGGCAGGAGTAGCTGTTCAGGCCCTCCACCTCGGCTTCGCTCCACACCGGGCCCTCCTGCTTGGGCAGGCGGGCGGCTTTTCGGGCATCGCTCTCGGCGGTGGTATCGGCGGTAGCCTGCTTTTTGGCGTAGCGGGCCCCTCAATCCTTTTTATTGCAGAAAAATGCCCTCTAAACGCTCCAT
>CALDLZ010000120.1 GCA_937915335.1 uncultured Faecalibacterium sp. | reverse complement strand
GCCGCCTGCTGGCCCAGAAGCAGAAGGAACAGCAGGATGCCATCAACGCCAACCGTGCAGGGCAGGTGGGAACCGGCGACCGCAGTGAGAAGATCCGTACCTATAACTTCCCACAGGATCGTTGTACCGACCACCGCATTGGCCTGACTGTCCACAATCTCGACAAGATCATGGATGGTAACCTTGACGAGATCATTGATGCATTGGCGACCCATGAACAGGCCGAAAAGCTGAAAGCTTTGAACGCACAAAGCAATTGATTTATCACCCGAAACGGTGTAAAGAATATACACTTTACAGATAGAAAGAACGATGGATTGAATGAAAATCAAAACTGAAATTTTACCAGCCAAGGGCGCAGGCATTGCGAAAGCAGCTGAGCTTCTGCGCAATGGGGAGCTGGTAGCCCTGCCCACCGAGACAGTTTACGGCATTGCCGCAGATGCCCGCAATGGTGAAGCTGTCGCAAAGATCTTTGCCGCCAAGGGCCGCCCGCAGGACAATCCTTTGATCGTCCATGTCACCGGCCCCGAGATGCTGCCCGGTCTTGTCAGCGAGGTGCCCGAGCGTGCCCAGCTGCTGATGGCAGCCTTCTGCCCCGGCCCTTTGACCATTATTATGCCTCGCGGCCCGGAGGTGGCCGCCGAGTGCTGTGCCGGTCTGGATACCGTGGGCATCCGGATGCCCAGCCATCCTGTGGCCCGGGCAGTCATTGAACAGAGTGGCTGTGCCTTTGCAGCCCCCAGTGCCAACCTGTCCGGCAAGCCCAGCCCCACCAACGCGCAGGATGTGTTCACTGATATGAATGGCCGCCTGCCACTGATCCTGGACGGCGGCGAGTGTGACGTGGGCGTGGAAAGCACGGTCGTTTCCGTGGTGGGGGATAAGCCCACCTTGTTCCGTCCCGGTCACATCACGCTGGAGGACTTGGAGCGTGCTCTGGGCGAAGAGGTAGAGGTCTCCAGGGCCATCCTCGAAAAGCTGCCCGAGGGCGCTGTGGTCCGCAGCCCCGGCATGAAGTATAAGCATTATGCCCCCAAGGCGGATGTTACCCTGCTGGACGGCACCTTTGAGCAGTTCAAGGCTTATGTGGATGCCCACGCTGACCAGAACCCCAGCTGTCTCTGCTTTACCGGCGAATCCGAGAAGCTCAACTGGCCCTGTGTGGAGTACGGTCGAGAGGGTGATGGTGCCGACCAGGCAAAGCATATCTTCCGCAGTCTGCGGGCACTGGATGAGCAGGGCGACGGCATCGTTTATGCCCGTTGTCCCAAGAAGGATGGCCTATCAATGGCGGTGTACAACCGCCTGATCCGTGCGGCGGCTTTCCGGGTGATCAAATTATGATTACGCTTGGAATCACCGGCCGCAGTGGATGTGGAAAATCCACGGTCACGGTCGTCTTTGCTGCTCATGGCATCCCTTTGGTGGATGCAGACCAGCTTTCCCGTGAGATCCTGCTGCCTTCATCGCCGCTGCTGCCAGTGCTGGCCCGGCGGTTCGGGGCAGATATCCTGAATGCCGACGGCAGCCTGAACCGCCGCCTGTTGGCTGACCGCGCTTTTGCCACGCCCGAAGGCAAGGCGGCGTTGGACAGCATCACCCACCCGGAGATCGTCCACCGCATCCGTGTCGCCAAACAGGCCGCACAGGATGCCGGTGCCCCTCTCTTTGTGCTGGATGGGGCTGTCATCGTAGGTACCGAAGCCGAGGGGGAATGTGACCGTCTGTGCGTGGTCACGGCTCCCTTTGAGACGAGTGTGGCCCGTATTGCGACCCGGGATGGCATCAGCCCCGAGATGGCGGCCCGGCGGCTCAACGCTCAGACCCCCGAACGCACCCTGCTTGCAAAGGCGGATTACGTTCTGCGCAACGATGCCGACCTTGCTTCTCTGGAGGCTGCGGCGCTTGCACTCTGTGAGAAGCTGCAGGCCGAGGGTTTGCAGAAAGGGGGTGCGGGAGCTTCGTTTTGAAAAAATTTCTGAAAATCCTGGTCACGGTTTTTTTGATTTGTGTGGTGCTTCTGGCCGTGCCGCCGGTGCGCCGCCGGGTGGAGCAGCAGCTCTACCCACAAAAATACACTGATCTTGTAGAGCAGTACGCCGCCGAGTACGACCTTGACCCTCTGCTGGTCTACTCCTTCATCCGGACGGAGAGTGGATTTGATGCCGGGGCAACCTCTAGTGTCAACGCCCGTGGCCTGATGCAGATGACTGAGGAGACCTTCCTCTGGCTCCGCAGTAAGCTGGACGTAGGAGAGGAGGTCACCTTCGACGACCTGTACGACCCCGCCGTGAGCATCCGCTTCGGGTGCTATTACCTCCACCTCTGTCTGGTGCGGTACAACGGCGACGTTGCCACGGCGGCGGCGGCCTATCACAGTGGATGGGGCACTGTGGATGCCCTTCTTCAGATGGAAGAGCACTCGGAGGATGGCCTGACCTTGTCGGGCTTCCCCTATAATCAGATGAACCATTACGTTGAAAAGATCACTGCCTGCTACGCCAAGTACACCGAGCTGTATGGCTGATATGCAGGCCCATAAACCCGATTGAACCGGCTTGGCCGGTTTGAAATATTTAGGAATACCGAAAGAGAAAGGCAGGAGAATTCTATGGCAGAAAAAACTCCGACCCAGCAGCTGGCCGAAAAGCTGCTTTATAAGCCCGCTTACGTCACCGATAAGGATGCAGATGTAAAGCAGAAGGCCCATGACTTTGCCGAGGGCTACAAGAAGTTCCTGGACGCAGGTAAGACCGAGCGCGAGGTTGCCGCTGAGAGCGAGCAGATGCTCAAGGATGCCGGCTACCAGAAGTTCGACCCGAAAAAGACCTACAAGCCCGGTGATAAGGTTTACTTTATCCAGTGCAATAAGGCTGTGGTGGCTTCCACCATCGGCACCAAGAGCTTTGAGGACGGCTTCCGTCTGGTGATCGCTCATACCGACAGCCCCCGTCTGGACCTGCGCCCCACCCCGCTGTACGAGTCTGACCACCTGAGCTACTTCAAGACTCACTACTATGGCGGTATCCGCAAGTATCAGTGGGGCACTATGCCGCTGTCTATCCACGGCGTGTTTACCCGTGACGACGGCACCACTCTGACCGTCCGTGTGGGCGAGGACGAGAACGATCCCGTTTTCTGCATCACCGACCTGCTGCCCCATCTGGGTGCCGAGCAGAATACCCGTCCCCTGAAGGACGGCATCAAGGCGGAGGAACTGAACATCCTCATCGGTTCCGATGCTGTTGAGGATGAGAACGTCAAGGAAGCTGTCAAACTGAACACCATGATCCTGCTCAACGAGAAGTACGGCATCACCGAGAAGGAGTTCCTGCGTGCTGAAATCGAGATCACTCCGGCTTACAAGAGCCG
>CALDLZ010000119.1 GCA_937915335.1 uncultured Faecalibacterium sp. | reverse complement strand
CCATACCCTGTTCGGGCCGGGCTATATTGAGGACACTCTCTGCGGCGTACCGGTGCGGCTGGGCCCGCTCTCGTTCTATCAGGTCAATACCCTGGCCGCCGAGCAGCTCTACTGTATCGCCGCTGAGTATGCACAGCTGACACCGGATGATCTGCTGCTGGACCTTTACTGCGGCATGGGCACCATTGGCCTGTCCATGGTAGAGCACTGCCGGGAGCTCATCGGTGTGGAGATCGTGCCCGAGGCCATTGAGAGCGCCAAGGCCAATGCCGCCCGCATGGGTGCCGCCGTGGCAGCAAAGAGCCGTTTCTTCTGTGCCGATGCAGGCAAGGCAGCCACCCAGCTTGCCGCCGAGGGATTACACCCGGATGTCATCATCCTTGACCCGCCCCGCAAGGGCTGCGATGAGGCCACCCTCTCTGCCGTTGTCACCATGTCCCCTCGCCGGGTGGTCTATGTCAGCTGTAATCCCGCCACTGCTGCCCGGGATGCCAAGTGGCTGGAGGAACAGGGGTATCGAGTCGAGAAGGTGCAGCCGGTTGACCTTTTTCCTAGGACGAAGCATTGCGAAGCGGTTCTCCTTTTGACCAAACTCAATGTCAAGCGACATATCGAAGTGGAAGTCAGCATGGATGTGCTGGATGTGACTGCTGCGGAGAGCAAAGCAACTTACAACGAGATTCGGGATTATGTGTGGGAACACCATCAGCTAAAGGTGTCTAATCTCTATATCGCGCAGGTAAAGCAGAAGTATAGCATCATCGAACGTGAGAATTATCATAAAGCAAAGAGTGAAAATGCAAAGCAACTCAAGTGTCCGAAGGAAAAAGAGGATGCGATTGTGGAAGCATTAAAGCATTTTCAGATGATTTGATTGATACTATGTCCGTCTGATTTTCAGGCGGGCATTTCTTTTTGTCGGAATATAGTCATTCCGCAAAATCCGTGATACAATAGACACAAGCATTATTTTCAGGGAAATCATCCTTCTATCCGATTTATGGGACACGCATTGCTGTAAAATCAAAATGTCAACTCATCACAAGAACAAGGAGCACGCCATGCCAAACGATAAAATCACTGCCGTAGGTGCAAATATTGCCGAAAAAGCCGCCATGATCTGGAACGTAGCCGACATGCTGCGCGGACCGTTCAAGCCCCACGAATACGGTCTTGTTATTCTGCCCATGACCGTGGTGAAGCGGTTCCACGACTGCCTGCTGCCCACCCATCAGGCGGTGCTGGACACCTACGAAAAGGTCAAGAAGTTACAGGTCATCGACGGCTTTTTGCAGAAGGCCTCCGGCTACCAGTTTTACAACACCAGCCGCTTTACCTTTGAAACGCTGCTGGCCGACCCGGACAACATCGAGTCAAACTTCCGGGATTACCTGTCCGGTTTCTCGGCAAATGCGCAGGACGTACTGGCAAAGTTCAACTTTGACAACATCATCAAGCGAATGGTGGAGAGTAATACCCTTTACCTCGTTATCAAAGAGTTCGGCTCCGAGAAAGGCTACCTCGGCCCGGACAAAATCAGCGCGGTGGACTGCGGCTACATCTTCGAGGACCTGGTGCGGCGGTTTTCCGAGAGCTTTGGCGAGGAGGCCGGAGCGCACTTCACCAGCCGGGATATCATCTACCTGATGACCGACCTTCTCCTGTCCGAAGCCGACCTCGACACCAGCAGTATGACCGTCTACGATATGGCCATGGGCACCAGCCAGATGCTGAGCTGCATGGAAGAGCGCATCCACGAACTGAACAGCGACATCGAAGTGACCTGCTTCGGGCAGGAGTTCAACCCATCCACCTTTGCCATCGCCAAGGCCGACATGATGATCCGCGGCGGCGACCCCAACAACATGCGGTTCGGCGATACACTGTCCGAGGACCAGTTCCCCGGGTTCACTTTCCAGTACATCATCTCCAACCCGCCCTTCGGCATCGACTGGAAGCGGGAGCAAAAGGCTGTGGAAGCCGAGGCCGCTCGTGGCGAGATGGGGCGTTTTGCGCCCGGTCTGCCTAAAATCAGCGACGGCCAGCAGCTATTTGTGCTGAACGGCCTGTCCAAGCTGGCCGACGGCGGCAAAATGGCCATTATCCAGAACGGCTCTCCCCTGTTCAGCGGCGATGCTGGAAGCGGCCCCAGTAACATCCGGCAGTACATCCTTGAAAACGACTGGCTGGACTGCATCATCCAGCTTTCCACCGATATGTTCATGAACACCGGCATCTCCACCTATATCTGGGTGCTCAGCAAGGACAAGCCCGACTACCGCGCTGGCAAGGTGCAGCTCATCGACGCCAGCCACTGCTTCGAGCCGCGCCGCAAGAGCATCGGCACCAAGCGCAACGATATCACCGACCACTGCCGGGAACTCATCGTGCAGGCCTACGGCGAGTTTTCCAACGGCAAGGTCTGCGGCGACAAAAGCGGCATCTACTGCGAGAGCAAAGTGTTCGAGAGTGTGGAGTTCGGCTATCACAAAATCGTGGTGGAGCGTCCCCAGCGGGACGAAGCCGGAAACATCATTCTCAAGCGCGGCAAGCCCGTGCCGGACACCTCCCTGCGCGACACCGAAAATGTGCCGCTGACGCAGGACATCGACGCCTACTTTGCCCGCGAAGTCCTCCCCTACGCACCCGACGCATGGATCGACCACAGCAAAACCAAGGTGGGCTACGAAATTCCCATGACACGCTATTTTTACGAGTATCAGGCCCCGGAAGCCGTGGAGGACATCGTGGCCCGCATCACGGCACTGGAACAGGACATCTCCGCCGGGCTGGCAGAGCTGTTTCATAAGGAGGGGTGACCATGGCACGGAAATGAAAGACAGCGGGATTGAATGGATTGGGGAGATTCCAGAGGGGTGGGGCATAGCACGCGGAAAGCATATTTTAACACTTCTGCAACGAGCAGTTTCCCCTACCGACGGCGTTATTACTTGCTTCCGTGATGGCGAAGTAACCTTGCGTAGCAATCGTAGAGAAGATGGTTTTACTGTCTCTCTCAAAGAAATTGGTTATCAAGGTATCGAACCAGGTGATCTTGTTGTACATGGGATGGATGGATTTGCAGGCTCTATCGGCATATCAGATTCTCGTGGAAAAGCCTCTCCTGTCCTTGTTGTTCTTGATTCATCACAAAACAAAAAGTATCTCATGTATTATCTAAGGTCCATGGCTTACAACAATGTTTTTCTCGCTCTTTCTACTGGCATTCGCGTTCGTTCATGTGATTTGAAATGGAATAAGCTGGCCGATTTGCTCTATCTCGTTCCTCCGATAGTCGAACAGCACAAGCTTGTTGCCCTTCTTGATGGGAAGTGTTCTGAAATTGATGCAATGCTCTCCAAAACTCGTTCCGGCAT
>CALDLZ010000118.1 GCA_937915335.1 uncultured Faecalibacterium sp. | reverse complement strand
ATTCAAAGCTGCGGTAAAAGGTCGTCCGGTCAAGTCCCGCCGTACGGCAGAGCTCTGTCACAGAGATCTTTTCCAGCGGCTTTTCCTCCATCAGCTGAAACAAGGCCGTGCAGAACGCGTCCTGATTTTTCTGCGCCACAGGATTGACATGATTTGTGTACATCGTGCGTGTGTTTCAGCTCCTTTGCGGAAAAAGATTGGTTTTATTGTATCACATTCTCGGAAAATTGCAATTCGCATAGCTTATTGCTTTCCTGCAAAGCCCATGTTGCAAAAAATGTTGCAAATTTTTTTTTTTTTTTTTGCAGCCAAAAGCAAATAAGAAAAAGTCCTACAAATCAATCGAAATTCATCGACAATTCGTAGGACTTTTGGAGCTACTGGCCGGACTTGAACCGGCGACCTGCTCATTACGAGTGAGCTGCTCTACCAACTGAGCCACAGTAGCAGATCAAACTCTGCAACAGTGGTTATTTTATCATAGAAACCGGCAGCTGTCAAGATTTGTTTCGGAACTTTCAGAGAACTTTCAGAGAAGCTTTGTCTGCCCTGCCAGATAGAGCATCCCTACCGCGCCGCCGCATAGAGGCAGCAGTAAAAACAGACTACGCACAAATTGACCCAGAAGCGCACCGGCCGCCGGGGCCTGTCCACCGCGCCCAAAGGTATTGGCGCAGAGCCGCCCACTCACCTGCAGGGCCGACGCACCAAATATGCAAACTATTGCCGCCGCAAGGGCAGTCGGGAGACCACAGACACAGAGCAGTACAAGTATCTTCTGAGAAGTCAGATCTGTCAGAAGCTGTACAGAGAGCAAGCCTGAGCCCGTCCCATAGAGCATTGTAAAGAAAAAGATGGGCAATGGGCCCAGAGCGGAAAGTCCCAGAAACAGCATCACTGTCAGCGCACCCGCCACGGTCAGCAGCTCTGTACGGAAAAGCCCCACCGCCCCGGCGGCATCCTGTACCGAAAACAGGCTCTGCCAGCAATTCAGGTAGTAGGCCTGCAATTCCGCGTCCCCGGAGGTACATCGTGCCGCTGCCACACCCGCCAGAAATGTTCCCAGAAGGTACGCCGCCGCCAGAAGGATGCAATCCCTATCCGGCAGGATGTGTCCCGTCCCGGGCTTTTCTCGGGCGCTCACGGGCGCATCCAGGAGCACCGCTGGGGCGGCGGCATTTTCTTCCAGAACGTTTTCTATCACAGATGTTTCTATCCCCGGGTGTGTTTCCTGTATTACCGGAAAGTTTTCTGCCTGTTTTGCTCCCTGTGTTTCCTGATAAACCCACATACTTCTTATTCCTCCTGTTTTGAAAGTGCGATTTTAGTGACGATGTCGTTCTGTACGCAGAATGCTGAACACTCCGCCCAGACAGCCAAAGATAAATACAAGTGCAAAGCGGGCCAGCTGCATTTCAGTGGGGTCGATGCCCTCAGAAAGTCCGAACCCCAACAGCAGCAGAACGAACAATGCACCTTGCACTGCCCCACAAACAAGACCCTTACTGTGATAGAAGAAGGCCATAAGCCAGCCGCTGCAAAAGCTGCCAGCGCAGGCAACGGCGCTGACCATGGGCCAGGCGGTGCTCTGCGGCAGGCTTTGATTTGCCATCAGGTACGCCAGCCCGGCCATACAGGCGGCGGTGAATATCCCCCCAATGCCGAACGCGGCCAGTGCTTCCAGGATGGGTAACTTCTTCTGCTCCAACATAAAAACCGCCCCCCTGCACTACTGTATGCAGAGGGGCGGTTGAAAAAGTACCTGTTTTAGAAATTACTTCTTGGCAGGAGCATTGTCCATGTTCAGCTTCTCAACAGAGCTGATGGCATTCTTGGTAAAGCGGATCTTCACACGGTCGGAACCAGTCTCCAGAACGAAGGTATCGTCCTTGATGGCGACCACACGGCCCACAACACCGCCGATGGTCACGACCTGATCGCCGATCTCCAGAGCAGCACGCATTGCGGCATCCTTCTT
>CALDLZ010000117.1 GCA_937915335.1 uncultured Faecalibacterium sp. | reverse complement strand
TTGGCGACACCCCAGAGGATGTCATCGGCGATGATGTCTGGGCCGAGACCTTCACCGAGCAGCCCGCGCCCCTGACCGCTGAGGAAAAGAAGGAGTACCTGAGCCACGTCACCGGTGTCTGCCTGGGCTCCGATGCCTTCTTCCCCTTTGGCGACAACATCGAGCGCGCCCGCCGCTCCGGCGTGACCGCCATCGTTCAGCCCGGCGGCTCCATCCGTGACCAGCAGGTCATTGATACCTGCAATAAGTACGGCATCGCCATGGCCTTCTGCGGCATCCGGCTGTTCCATCATTAAAAGGAAAACCGGCTCGCCCTCTCAGTCAAAGCCTGTCGGCTTTGCCAGCTCCCCCAAAGGGGGAGCCCTTGGCAGCATCCCGTTAGAAGCTGCTGGTGTTAGTGCCGGTCTTGGCTCTCCCTTTGGGAGAGCTGGCGCGAAGCGCCTGAGAGGGTGAGGACGCTGACAGAGAAACAGAAACGAATGTTTTAGGAGATGTTAGAATGGCTAAAAAGATACTGGTCGTTGGCGGCGGCGGCCGCGAGCACGCCATCATCAAGGCGCTGAAAAAGAGCCCGGACTGCGGTGAGATCTGGTGTGCCCCGGGCAACGGCGGCATCAGCTATGATGCCAAGTGCAAGAACATCAAGGCGACCGATGTGGAAGCCATGGTGGCATTTGCCGCTGAGGAAAAGTTTGATTATGTCGTGGTGGCCCAGGATGACCCGCTGGCTCTGGGCATGGTGGACGAGCTGGCAAAGGTGGGCATCCCCGCCTTTGGCCCGGACAAGGTCGCTGCCCGCATCGAAGCTTCCAAGGTGTTCTCCAAGAACCTGATGAAGAAATACGGCATCCCCACCGCCGACTATGCCACTTTTGATGACCCCGCCAAGGTCATGGATTATATCAAAGCAAAGGGCAAGTACCCCGTGGTCATCAAGGCCGACGGTCTGGCGCTGGGCAAGGGCGTGCTGATCTGCGAGAACGAGCAGCAGGCCGCCGACGGTGTCAAGGAGATCATGCTGGATAAGAAGTTCGGCGCTTCCGGCAACCATGTGGTCGTGGAAGAGTTCCTCACCGGCCCCGAGGTCAGCGTGCTGAGCTTTACCGACGGCAAGGTGGTCAAACCCATGGTGTCCAGCATGGATCACAAGCGTGCCAATGACCATGATACCGGCCTGAATACCGGCGGCATGGGCACCGTGGCTCCCAACCCCTACTACACCCCGGCCATCGCCGCCGAGTGCATGGAGAAGATCTTCCTGCCCACCATCCGGGCCATGAACGCCGAGGGCTGCCCCTTCAAAGGCTGCCTGTACTTTGGCCTGATGCTCACCCCGGACGGCCCCAAGGTCATCGAGTATAACTGCCGTTTCGGCGACCCTGAGACCCAGGTGGTGCTGCCCCTGCTGGAAAGTGATCTGTTGAAAATTATGACCGCCTGCACCGAGGGCACTCTGGCCGATACCGAGGTCAAGTTCTCCGACGGTGCCGCCTGCTGTGTCATTCTGGCTTCCGGAGGCTACCCCGTCAGCTATGAGAAGGGCAAGCCCATCTCCGGCCTGACCAACGGTCAGCTGGAAGGGGCCGAGAATATTACGGTCTACCACTCCGGCACGGCTCTGAAAGAGGATGGCACCCTTGTCACCAATGGCGGCCGTGTGCTGGGTGTGACCGCCACCGCCCCCCGCCTGACTGCCGCTATCACCCAGGCCTATGCCGCCGCTGAGAAGATCAGCTTTGAGAAGCTGCATAAGCGGACGGATATCGGCATGAGAGCGCTGAAAGCGCTGGCAGAAGGGTAATGGCTTTGCCCTCTCAGGCAAACCCGCTAAAAAGAAAAAGTCATCTGACGGAAGGATGGATTTTAATGGTATATCGCATCTATGTAGAAAAAAAGTCCGGCTTTGATGTGGAAGCCGAGGGCCTGAAAAATGAGCTGGTGAGCCTGCTGGGCATCAAGGAGCTGACCGGTCTGCGCCTGTTGAATCGCTACGACGTGGAGGGCATCGACGAGGCACTCTTCAACCAGTGCTCCACCACCGTGTTCAGCGAGCCGCCGGTGGATAACACCTACGCCCATCTGCCTGAATTTGACGGTGTTTCCTTTGCTGTGGAGTACCTGCCCGGCCAGTTCGACCAGCGCGCCGATTCTGCCGCCGAGTGCATCCAGCTGATCAGCCAGGGTGAGCGCCCGCTGGTTCGTTCTGCCCGCGTTTACCTGTTGCAGGGCGCGCTGACCGAGGCACAGGTGGCTGAGATCAAGAAGTACGTCATCAACCCCGTCGAGGCCCGTGAGGCTTCCCTTGAGGAAAAGACCACTCTGAAGATGGATTACCCCATTCCCACCGCCGTGGCCGTGCTGGATGGCTTCAACGAGCTGGACGAAGAGGGTCTGAAAAAGTTCATCGACGAAAAGGGTCTGGCGATGGACCTGGGCGATATCAAGTTCTGCCAGGAGTATTTCCGTTCCGAGAAGCGTGACCCCACCATCACCGAGATCAAGATGATCGACACCTATTGGTCCGATCACTGCCGCCACACCACCTTCGGCACCATTCTGGATGATGTTCAGATCGATGACGAAGTGGTGCAGGCCGCCTTTGACCGCTATATGGCTATGCGCAAGGATCTGGGCCGTGAGGAAAAGCCCCGCTGCCTGATGGACCTTGCCACCATCGGTGCCAAGGAGCTGAAAAAGCAGGGTATCCTCAAGAACCTGGACGAGTCTGACGAGATCAACGCCTGCACCGTCAAGATCAAGTGCGATGTGAACGGTAAGGTTGAGGACTGGATTCTCATGTTCAAAAACGAAACTCACAACCACCCGACTGAAATTGAACCTTTCGGCGGTGCGGCAACCTGTCTTGGCGGTGCCATCCGTGACCCGCTGTCCGGCCGCAGCTATGTTTATCAGGCAATGCGTGTGACCGGCGCGGGCGACCCGCTGGTTCCCGTCAGCGAGACGCTGCCCGGCAAGTTGCCCCAGCGCAAGCTGGTGACCACTGCCGCCGCCGGTTACTCCTCCTACGGCAACCAGATCGGTCTTGCCACCGGCCAGGTGGATGAGATCTACCACCCCGGCTATGTGGCCAAGCGGATGGAGATCGGCGCTGTGGTGGGCGCGACACCCGCTTCTCATGTCCGTCGCGAGTGCCCCGCCCCCGGTGATATCATCGTTCTGCTGGGCGGCCGCACTGGCCGTGACGGCATCGGCGGTGCCACCGGCTCCTCCAAGGCCCATAATCTCGGCAGTCTGGATCACTGCGGTGCCGAGGTGCAGAAGGGCAACGCTCCCATCGAGCGCAAGCTCCAGCGCCTGTTCCGCCGCGAGGATGCCTGCAAGATGATCAAGCGCTGCAACGACTTTGGCGCGGGCGGCGTTTCCGTTGCCATCGGCGAGCTGGCCGACGGCCTGTATATCGACCTGAACAAGGTCACCAAAAAGTATGACGGTCTGGATGGCACCGAACTGGCCATCAGTGAGAGCCAGGAGCGCATGGCTGTTGCCCTTGCACCCGAGGATGTGGACAAGTTCATCGCACTGGCCCACGAGGAAAACCTTGAGGCTACCCCCGTGGCAAAGGTCACGGAGGAAAAGCGCTTGAACATGGTGTGGAACGGTGTGTCCATCGTCAACATCAGCCGTGAGTTCCTGAACTCCAACGGTGCCGAGAAGCACCAGAACGTCCATGTGGAGCGCGGCACCGTCTGGCAGCCCCAGTGGCAGGGCATCACTTTCAGCCAGAAGATGAAGAACATGGTGGGCGACCTGAACGTGTGCAGCAAGAAGGGCCTGTCCGAGCGGTTCGACAGCACCATTGGTGCCGCCACCGTTCTGATGCCCTTTGGCGGCGCTTACCAGCTGACCCCGCAGAACGCTATGGTGGCAAAGCTGCCCGTGGATGGCGAGACCACTACCTGCTCCGGCATGGCCTGGGGCTACAACCCTTATCTGATGAGCGCCAACCAGTATGTTGGAGCCCGGCTGGCTGTTGTGGAGAGCGTCACCAAGCTGGTGGCTTCCGGTTTCCGCTATGAGGATGCTTACCTGACCTTCCAGGAATACTTCGAGCGTCTGGGCTCCAAGCCTGAGCGCTGGGGCAAGCCGCTGGCCGCTCTGCTGGGTGCGCTGGATGCTCAGATGGGTCTGGGCATTGCCTCCATCGGCGGCAAGGACAGCATGTCCGGCTCCTTCGAGGATCTGGACGTGCCTCCAACACTGGTCTCCTTTGCAACCGCCATCGGCAAGGCCAACAAGGTGGTTTCCACCGAGTTCAAGAAGCCCGAGAGCGCGGTTGTCCTGATCCGTCCCATTCTGGACCCTGAGACCGGCTGCCCCAACTTCTTCTCTCTGAAAGCCAATTACAAGATCGTTGAGCAGATGATCGAAGAAGGCATGGTAGCTGCCGCCTGCTCCGTGGGCTACGGCGGCATTGCCGAGGCCCTGTTCAAGATGGGTCTGGGCAACCGCATCGGCTTCAAGATGATGGCCGATATGACCACCAGCGAGATGTTCGAGCCTATGTACGGCTCGATGATTCTTGAGATGGTCTCCGATTCTCCCGCCGGCGTGTTCCTGGGCGAGACTACCGCGGAGTATACCTTCGAGTGCTGCGGCGAAAAGCTGGATATGGCCGAGCTGCAGGAGATCTGGGAGAGCAAGCTGGAGCCTGTTTACCCCTACCGCAAGGCTGGCCCCACGGTGGAAGCCATCAGCGGCAAGCTGACCGCGCCTGCCGCACCCAAGATCGGGGTGGCAAAGCCCAAAGTCATTATTCCTGTCTTCCCCGGCACCAACTGCGAGTACGACACCGCCAAGGCCTTTGCCCGTGCCGGTGCGGATCCGGAGATCCTGGTCATCCGCAACCTGACCCCGGCGGATGTTACCGCCAGCTGTGAGGCGCTGGTCAAGGCCATCGGTGAGAGCCAGATCGTCATGCTGCCCGGCGGCTTCTCCGGCGGCGACGAGCCCGACGGCAGCGCCAAGTTCATCGCTTCCTTCTTCCGCAGCCCTGCGGTCACCGAGGCTGTCCGCGACCTGCTGCAGCACCGTGACGGCCTGATGCTGGGCATCTGCAACGGCTTCCAGGCCCTCATCAAGCTGGGTCTGGTGCCTTACGGCGATATCCGCCCCATCACTCCTTACGACCCGACCCTGACCTTCAACACCATCGGCCGCCACCAGAGTATGCTGGTGCGCACCCGCATCGCCTCCACCGGCAGCCCCTGGCTGAGCAAGTGCGAGGTGGGCGAGGATTACACCGTCGCCATTAGCCACGGCGAGGGTCGTTTCGTGGCACCCCAGAACGTGCTGGATCAGCTGATCGCCAACGGTCAGGTGGCGACCCAGTATGTTGACCTGGCAGGCAAGCCCACCATGGATCAGAGCTACAACCCCAACGGTTCCGTCCTTGCCATCGAGGGCATCACCAGCCCGGATGGCCGTGTCTTCGGCAAGATGGGTCATTCGGAGCGCAGCGGCGAGTTCTTGTACAAGAATGTCACCGGCGATAAATATCAGCCGATCTTTGAGGGCGGCGTAGACTATTTTAAGATTTGATGGTAAAATAGAAGAAAACGGATGAAACCTCAAGGAGGATAAAACTTAAAATGTCTCAGCACGATCGTTATATCAGCCCCTTCTCCACCCGTTACGCTTCCGACGAGATGCAGTACATCTTCTCGGAGGACAACAAGTTCCGCACCTGGCGCCGCCTGTGGGTGGCGCTGGCCCGGGCCGAGATGAATCAGGGCCTGACCAATATCACCCCCGACATGGTAGCCGAGCTGGAAGCCCATGTGGATGACATCAATTACGAGGTCGCCATTGAGCGCGAGAAGCTGGTGCGCCATGACGTGATGAGCCACGTCTACGCCTATGGCCAGCAGTGCCCCAAGGCAGCCGGTATCATCCATCTGGGTGCCACCAGCTGCTATGTGGGTGACAACACCGATATCATCGTCATGCGGCAGGGTCTGGAGCTCGTCCGCAAGAAGCTGATCGGTGTGCTGGCAAAGCTCTCCCGCTTTGCTGCCCTGCATGGCCTACACGCACTGCCAGCCCGCTCAGCCCACCACCGTGGGTAAGCGTGCCACCCTGTGGGCCAACGAGCTGGTGATGGATCTGCAGGAGATCGACCACCGCCTTGCCACCCTGCAGCTGCGTGGTGTCAAGGGCACCACCGGCACCCAGGCTTCCTTTATGGAGCTGTTCAAGGGCGATGCCGCCAAGATCCGTGCCGTGGATGCTTCCATTGCCAAGGAGATGGGCTTTGCCCCCGATGCCGTCATCCCCGTGTCCGGCCAGACTTACAGCCGCAAGGTGGATGCCTTTATCCTGAACGCTCTGGCAGGCATTGCCCAGAGCTGCATGAAGTTCGCCACCGACCTGCGTCTGCTGGCCAACTTCAAGGAGATGGAAGAGCCCTTTGAGAAGAACCAGATCGGTTCCTCCGCCATGCCCTACAAGCGCAACCCCATGCGGTGCGAGCGCATCTGCGCACTGAGCCGGTATTTGATGGTGGATGTGCTGAACCCCAGCTTCACCACCGGCACCCAGTGGTTTGAGCGCACCCTGGACGACAGCGCCAACAAGCGTGTCGCCATGGCCGAGGGTTTCCTGGCCGCTGATGCCATCCTGAATATCATGCTGAACGTCACCGACGGCATCGTGGTTTACCCCAAGGTCATCCGCAGTCGTTTGATGGCTGAGCTGCCTTTCATGGCAAGCGAGAACATTATGATGCAGGCTGTGGAAAAGGGCGGCAACCGTCAGGAGCTCCACGAGCGCCTGCGCCAGCACGCCATCGCCGCTGGCAAGCAGGTCAAGGAAGAGGGTCTGCCCAACGATATGGTGGACCGCATCGCCGCTGACCCCGCCTTTGGCCTGACCAAGGAAGAAATCGTGGCGGGTCTGGTGCCCGAGAACTTTGTGGGCCGTGCACCCCAGCAGGTGGAAGAGTTCATCGCAAATGTGCTCCAGCCCATCTTCGATGCCAACCCGGATGCTGTGGAGCAGCACGCTTCTTTGAGCGTTTAAGGGCGTGCCCCGGCAGCTTTCTCCTCGGACACGGCTCGGGCCATTCCATCGCCCGCCCTACTGCCTGCG